>NZ_JBCLUZ010000007.1:0-55014 GCF_039548395.1 Luteimonas changyuni | reverse complement strand
AAACCATTGCAAACTCCGAATACCAAGACAGAATATGCGGGAGACACACGGCGGGTGCTAACGTTCGTCGTGAAAAGGGAAACAACCCAGACCCACAGCTAAGGTCCCAAATTCCATGCTGAGTGGAAAACCATGTGGAAAGGCACAGACAGCCAGGAGGTTGGCTTAGAAGCAGCCATCCTTTAAAGAAAGCGTAATAGCTCACTGGTCGAGTCGGTCTGCGGGGAAGATTTAACGGGGCTAAGCATGGAACCGAAGCTTGGGGTGCATCACTTTGTGATGCGCGGTAGAGGAGCGTTCCGTAAGCCGTTGAAGGTGGATTGAGAAGTCTGCTGGAGGTATCGGAAGTGCGAATGCTGACATGAGTAACGATAATGGGGGTGAAAAGCCCCCACGCCGAAAGCCCAAGGTTTCCTTGCGCAACGTTAATCGACGCAGGGTGAGTCGGCCCCTAAGGCGAGGCAGAAATGCGTAGTCGATGGGAAGCTGGTTAATATTCCAGCACCTCGCACAAGTGCGATGGAGGGACGGAGAAGGTTAGGTCTACCAGGCGTTGGTTGTCCTGGGGAAAGGAGGTAGGTTTGGGTCTTTGGCAAATCCGGGACCCTTCAAGACCGAGCACCGAGACGAGCTCATTAGAGCGAAGTGACTGATACCACGCTTCCAGGAAAAGCTCCTAAGCTTCAGCTTGTGCAGACCGTACCGTAAACCGACACAGGTGGGTAGGATGAGAATTCTCAGGCGCTTGAGAGAACTCGGGTGAAGGAACTAGGCAAAATGGTACCGTAACTTCGGGAGAAGGTACGCCCTCTTTGGTGGCCACATGCGTGGCTGAGCTGAGGAGGGCCGCAGATACCAGGCCGCTGCGACTGTTTATCAAAAACACAGGACTCTGCAAACACGAAAGTGGACGTATAGGGTCTGACGCCTGCCCGGTGCCGGAAGGTTAATTGATGGGGTCAGCCGCAAGGCGAAGCTCTTGATCGAAGCCCCGGTAAACGGCGGCCGTAACTATAACGGTCCTAAGGTAGCGAAATTCCTTGTCGGGTAAGTTCCGACCTGCACGAATGGCGTAACGATGGCGGCACTGTCTCCACCCGAGACTCAGTGAAATTGAAATCGCTGTGAAGATGCAGCGTTCCCGTGGCAAGACGGAAAGACCCCGTGAACCTTTACTATAGCTTTACACTGAACGTTGAGTTCGTCTGTGTAGGATAGGTGGGAGGCTGTGAAACCCTGGCGCTAGCTGGGGTGGAGCCAACCTTGAAATACCACCCTGTCGTGCTTGACGTTCTAACCTAGGTCCGTTATCCGGATCGGGGACCGTGTATGGTGGGTAGTTTGACTGGGGCGGTCTCCTCCCAAAGAGTAACGGAGGAGCTCGAAGGTACGCTCAGCGCGGTCGGACATCGCGCACTGTGTGCAAAGGCATAAGCGTGCTTGACTGCAAGATCGACGGATCAAGCAGGTACGAAAGTAGGACTTAGTGATCCGGTGGTTCTGTATGGAAGGGCCATCGCTCAACGGATAAAAGGTACTCCGGGGATAACAGGCTGATACCGCCCAAGAGTTCATATCGACGGCGGTGTTTGGCACCTCGATGTCGGCTCATCACATCCTGGGGCTGTAGCCGGTCCCAAGGGTATGGCTGTTCGCCATTTAAAGTGGTACGCGAGCTGGGTTCAGAACGTCGTGAGACAGTTCGGTCCCTATCTGCCATGGGCGTTGGAGATTTGAGAGGGGCTGCTCCTAGTACGAGAGGACCGGAGTGGACGAACCTCTGGTGTTCCGGTTGTCACGCCAGTGGCATTGCCGGGTAGCTACGTTCGGAAGCGATAACCGCTGAAAGCATCTAAGCGGGAAGCGCGCCTCAAGATGAGATCTCCCGGGGCACAAGCCCCCTGAAGGAACCATCAAGACTAGGTGGTTGATAGGCTGGGTGTGTAAGCACAGCAATGTGTTGAGCTAACCAGTACTAATGATCCGTGTGGCTTGACCATATAACCTCAAGTGGCCTTGGACTCGACGACGCGTCGATGTTCGACCCAAAAGTTCGCTACGTCCCTATTTATTCGCCAACGGCGGAGCTGATTTCCGGCTCTGTTCCGAGGCAAACCAACGAGAGCGTGTGCGCGTCAAGCCGGTAACGGCCCGCGACCCTCCACCCTCTCCCTGGTGACAATAGCTGTATGGAACCACCCGATCCCATTCCGAACTCGGAAGTGAAACGTACATGCGCCGATGGTAGTGTGCATCTAGCATGCGAGAGTAGGTCATCGCCAGGGTTTTACCCCAAAACCCCGCAGCCACGGCTGCGGGGTTTTTCTTTGTGTATCATCCGTGCGGCCTTGCCTAGACGGGCCACCTCCGATAACGTGGGCGACCTTTCAAGACCGGTGAATCCAATGCGTCGTGCCGCCAGTTTGTTGTTTGCCGCCAGTTGCCTCCTGGCGCTGTCGCCAAGTTCTGATGCCGCCGAGCTGGGGCGCGTGGATGTCCAGGGTGCGGTAGGCATGTGCAGGGCGATTACGCAGGCCGACGCGGCCGGCATTCGCTACAGGCCCCTGGCGCTGGCCAACGAGTCCAGTGGAATTGCCCGCGTCGCCTGCAGCTGGCAGGGCGACGACAGCCCCCAGACGGTGCGCGCGGCCAAGCGGCTCGCGGTCACCATCAGCAATTTCGGTGTCGTGCCGGTCGAGGTGAGCTGCACCCTGGTCAACGGCCACCAGACGGGTGCCCTTGTCTATGCGAGCTACACACCCAAGACGGTGGCCATTGCCGCGGGTGCTTCGGCCGAGCTTGCGTGGCTTCCGGGCGACGTCGCGAATTCCAAGCCTTCCGGCATCGACAGGCCGTCGGTGAGCTGCCTGCTTCCGCCGCAGGCGGCGATGATGCACACCACCCGCGAGTACAACGAAAATGTCGGCGCCTGAGGTGCGCGCGGGCGCGCCGCTGGCGGCAACCGCACTGTTCGCGGCGCTCGTGGTCGCTGCGCCGGCCTTTTCGCTCGACGCACGCAGTGCGGAAGTCTCCCGCTATGATTTCCAGGGGGCGGCCGCGATCTGCCAGCCCGCGACCGCCGCCTACGGGCAGTCCGTGCGCTCGCGTCCATTGGCCGTGGTCAACGAAGGCACCAGCAACACCTTCGTGACCTGCGCGCTGCGCGGTGATCCGCGCCCTGGTGGCCGTGGCGCGATGAAGGTCCTGGTTGAAACCGGGGCTCCCGTCGGCAGGAACGGCATCGTGTCCTGCACATTCGTCGACGGCACCCAGCACGGCAATGTGGTCGACGCGGTGTATCGCACAAAATCCGCCAGTGTCGCGGCCGGAAGCCGCGGCGTTACGCTGACCTGGCAGCCGGTCGAGATCGCCGGTGCACCCGAGCACATCTTCCGGCCGGCCGTGCAGTGCATGCTCAGCCCAGGGATTGCGTTGCACTACCTCAGCGTGACCTACGACGAAGACGTCGGTAGCTGAGGGGTCCCGCCCGGACCGTAACGCGCGGTAATTCCGCGCTCAGCGTACCCGCGGCGGCGTTCCGCCGACGATCACCACGTCGGCGGGGCGACGCGCGAACAGTCCGACGCTGACCACGCCCGGCACCTGGTTGAGCATTCGCTCCAGCGCCATCGGGTCGGTGATCGACAGGCCATGGATGTCGATCACCCAGTTGCCGTTGTCGGTCACCGTGCCCTGGCGCCAGACCGGTTGGCCGCCGGTCAGCGCCACGATCTCGCGTCCGACCAGGCTCCGCGCCATCGGGATCACTTCAACCGGCAGCGGAAAGCGGCCCAATACGGCAACCTCTTTCGAGGGGTCGATGATGCAGACAAAGGTTTTAGCCGCTTCGGCGATGATCTTTTCGCGGGTGAGCGCAGCGCCGCCACCCTTGATCAGGCGCTTGCCCGGATCGCATTCGTCGGCGCCGTCAACGTAAAGCGGGATCGGGCCGCAGGCATTCAGGTCCAGGACCTCGATGCCGTGCCCGCGTAGTCGTTCCGTGCTCTGGTCCGAGCTCGACACCGCGCCGGCGATGCGGTCGCGGATGCCGGCAAGCGCGTCGATGAAGAACGCTACGGTCGATCCGGTGCCCACGCCCACCACCATGCCGTCTTCGACGTAGTCCAAGGCCTTTTCGCCGGCCAGGCGCTTGGCTTCGCTCATTTCGGCTCCATCGCCAGCAGGATCTTCCACTGCGCGGCGCCTACCGGCAGCACCGACAGGCGGGTGCCCTTGCGGATCAGCGCGAAGTCCTCGCCCAGGGATTCCGAGCGACCGCGGATGGCTTCAAGCGTGACGGGTGCGGCGAGCCTGCGTACGAAGCCGACGTCGACCAGCATCCAGCGCGGCTCCTGCGGGCTCGCCTTGGGATCGAAGTATTTCGACTGGCGGTCGAACTGCGTCGGATCCGGATAGGGCGCGCTCGCGACCTCGGCAATTCCGTAGATGCCGGGCACCTTGCAGTTGGAGTGGTAGAACAACACGCCGTCACCGATCTGCATGCCGTCGCGCATGAAATTGCGCGCCTGGTAGTTGCGCACGCCGGTCCATGGCTCGGTGCCGACCCGTTCAAGGTCGTCGATCGAGAAGTCCTCGGGCTCGGACTTCATCAGCCAGTATCGTTTGCGCGTGCGGGTGGTCATGTCGGTCGGAAATGGGTGGATTGATCGGTGCAGACCGCGTCGAGCTGGACGTCCCACTCTTCGCTGGGAAGGTCTTCGTCGACGCGCTGGAATTCAAACGCAGCGCCGACCAGCCGCGGTGGCGCGGATTGCCGATGCCGGAAGGCGAAGCTGCGATCGTACCAGCCGCCGCCCATGCCAAGCCGGTGGCAGCGGGTGTCGAACGCGACCAGGGGCACGACCACAAGGTCCAGCGCCGCTGGCTCTAGGAGTGCCCCGGGCGCAAGCGCGGGCTCCGGTATGCCGTAGCGATTGGGTACAACGGGTTCGCCCGGGCGCCACGGGCCGAAGCGCAGGCAGCCGTCGTCCTGCAGCACCGGCAGGCAATAGATGCAGTCGGCGGGAAGCCGCAGCTGCCAGACATGTAGGGCGATTTCACCGTCGGCGGCCCAGTAGCCGGCGACAGTGGCGCCGGGTACAAGCGGCAGCGAAAGCAGCTGTCCGGCAAGCGCGCTGGCCGAGCCGATGCGTGCCGCCGGGGGAACCCCACGTCGCCGCTCGCGCATGAGGCGGCGCGTGTGGCCGCGGTCTGGTGGACTCACGTCACGTGCGGCGCAAGGCTCGCCGCCGGGAGTCGGAAAAGAGATACGCCCTCCACCATGTCGATGCATACCAAACGACCTTGAACCCGGGGTTCAAGTGGAGACGCTTGGCTGCCGTCGGGCTTTCCGCTCGGGGGCGGACATGCACGCCAGGCTACCGTCGCGTCCCCGTGGTCGTGATTAAGGGACAAGGCGAATGTTTGTGTACGCCGTCGGTCACGGCAGAGGACGCAGGTGCAGTATACCCCCTGGTCCTGCGGCCCGAAGGCCATCCGTCGGTGGACGTTCACCTTGGGCCGGTCCGCCCGGTCGCTGCGTTCGCCTTCACGCATCGAGCAGCGCATCGAGCTTCAGCTCCAGCGCCGACAGCGCATCGGCCAGTTGCCGGTCGCGACGTTCCGCATCCCTGCGCAGCTGTTCGAGTTCGTGCGCCAGGTTGAGTGCGGCAAGCACCGCGACGCGATCGATCGCGGCCATGCGGTTGGCACCGCGCACCTCGCGCATGCGCGCATCCAGCACGCGTGCCGCGGCCATGAGGCCCTCCACTTCGCCGGCACCCACGCCAACGGTGTACTCGCGATCAAGCACCCGTACGCTGACCGCCTCGGTACTGCTCACGTGTGCTGCTCCAGCGACTTGAGGTGCGCGATCATCGCCTCGACCCGGCTGCGCGCCTGTTCGTTCCTGGTCAGCAGCTGGGACCGTTCCCCCGAGGCCTGTTCATGCTGCTGGCGGAGGCTGCGGTTTTCCTCGCCCAGCCGGCGCGTGCGCAGCGCGAGCTCGTCGAAGCGTTCTGAAAGCCGCCGCAGCTGGGCAAGTACGTCCGGAGTGTCCATCAGCGGCACGATAGCAGGCGGGCGGGAGTGGTCAAGGCGTGCCGATGGTGCTGGCAGTGGCGGGCGCCGCGGATTGCCGATGGTTGTGGAAGTAGGCCATGCAGGACACCGCGTCCAGGGGCTGCGACACCCAGAAGCCCTGGATCTCGTCGCAGTCGTTGCGGGCCAGGAACCGCGCCTGGTCCGCGGTCTCCACCCCTTCGGCCACCACGGTCAGGCCGAGTCCGTGCGCCATCGCGATCACCGTGGTCGTGATCGACGCGCCTTCGCGGTCGTTGCAGACGTCGGCGATGAACGTCTTGTCGATCTTGATCGTGGTGATCGGCAGTCGCTTCAGGTAGGCAAGCGACGAGTAGCCGGTGCCGAAATCGTCGATCGCCAGCGAAACGCCCAGCTCGCGGAAGGCCTGCAGCTTGTGCGCGGTCTGCGCGGCGTTGGCCATGAGCATGCTTTCGGTCAGTTCCAGTTCCAGGGCCTGCGCCGGTATGCCGGTATCGTCCAGCACGCCGCGCACGACGTCGGCGAAGTCGCCGCGCAACAGCTGCAGCACCGACATGTTCACCGATACCCGGACATCGGACAGGCCATGGTCGCGCCAGCGGCGGGCCGCCAGGCAGGCCTCGCGCAGGACCCATTCGCCGATCTCGAGGATCATGCCGTTCTCTTCGGCAAGCGGGATGAAGTCGGCCGGCGGGATCTCGCCGTGCTCGGGGCTGGTCCAGCGCAGCAGCGCTTCGGCGCCGGTGATGCGTGAAGACGCCAAGGCCTGCCGTGGCTGGTAGACCACCCGGAGTTCGCCGCGGTCGAGCGCCTTGTGCAGCGCGCCGGCGAGGATCGCGCGCCGGCGGATCGCGGCTTCCATGCTGTCGTCGTAGCGCATCCAGGTGCGGCGGCCGGCGGCCTTGGCCTGGTACATGGCGGCATCGGCGCGCTTGAGGAGTTCGGTGGGCACCTGGGCGTGGTCTGGATACAGGCTGACGCCGATCGAGGCCGATACCGAAACCTCCTGGCCGTCTTCGGGAACCAGTGGCGCCTCGAACGCCATGATGATCTCCCGCGCCACGCGCTCGGCGTCCTCGGGTACGGCCAGCCCCTCGAGGATCACCGTGAACTCGTCGCCCGCCAGCCGGGCCACGGTCTGCCCCGGGCCGACGGCCTGCTGCAGGCGGGCCGCCGCCGCGCGCAGGATGCGGTCGCCGACGGCGTGGCCAAGCGAATCGTTGATGTCCTTGAAGCGGTCGAGGTCGAGGAACAGCACGGCGACCCGGGAGCCGTCGCGCCGGGCATGGACGATCGCGCGCGACAGGCGCTCTGCAAGCAGCGAACGGTTGGGCAGGTTGGTCAGCGAATCGAAGTTGGCCACGTAGCGCAGCTCTTCCTCGGCGCGCTTCTGCAGAGTGATGTCGCTGAGCATCAGCACGTGCATGCGTTCGCCGCCGGCGTCGCCTTCACGCACGGTGGCGGCCTCCACGGCGCAGAGGAGCTCCTCGCCGTTGCTTTCCCGCTGCCACATTTCGCCCGACCAGCGGCCGTCGCGCCGGAGGGCCTCGCGCATGATGCGTCCGCGGGTGTGGTCGTGCCGGACGCTGTCGAGGACCTCCATGCCGCGCCCGATGACATCGGCCGCGCCGTGGCCGGTGATGTGCGTGAACGCGGGATTCACCGAAAGGAACCGGAAGCGGTCGTCAAGGACCGCGACCGCCTCGTTCATGCTGCGCAGCACTTCGCTGGCGATGCGGTTCTCGCGCTCCACCGCGCGGGTGGCACTGATGTCGAGCGAGGTTCCGGCCACCCGCAGGATGGCGCCGTCGGCCTGGCGCTCGACCGCGCGGCCGCGGGCCCTGATCCAGGTCCACTGGCCCTGGGTCGACGCCGGGCTGTCGGCGCGGACCCGGTGTTCGGACGAAAACTCCGCGGTCTCGCCGGCGGCGTAACGATGCATGGCGTCGACAACGCCCGGCAGGTCGTCGGGATGGATCACGGCGGCCGGCTCCGCCTGCTCGGAGCTGAAATCGTGCCTGCGGCCATCGCCCTCGTGGCGGGCGACCAGGTATTGCAGGCGCGCGCTCGGGACATGGAAGTCCCAATAGCGCTGGCCGCTCGCCCACAGGGCCAGGCGAAAGCTCTGCTCGCGCGCCTGCAGCGATGCCACCAGGCTGCGCGCCCTTCGCGCACGCACGGCAAGGACGCCGCAGGCCACGGCCAGCAGCATCGCCGCGATGATCACAGGTCCAGCTCCACCGGCCACGGGCAAGGCGGCTCTCCCCACCGCCTCCCCTGGCGGACATCGCAGTGTATGCGCGCGCGCGCGCCGGCAACAAGCCGCGCCCGGCGGTACACTGCCGTGGTCCATCGCAGACTCCGTGCCATGTCCGAAAAATCATTGCCTACCCTGTCCGAAGTCGAACAGGCCTGCCGCGAGTCCGGCCTCGCCACGCCCGCGCCCGAACTGCACGGCAGCCTTTGCGGCTGGCTGGCCGGTGGTGGCGACGCCGCGGGCAACTGGCTGGCCCGGGTGATGGTGGACGACAGCCTCCCGGCCCCGGCCGAAGGCTCGGTGCTGGCGCGCCTGCAGTCGGCAACGCGAAGCCAGTTCGAAGACCGCGAGTTCGGGCTGGTCCTGCTCGGCCCCGACGACGACGCCTCCCTGGCCGCGCGCAGCGGCGCCCTGTTCGACTGGTGCCGCGGTTTCGTTGGCGCGTTCGGCCTCGCCGCCGGTGGCGGGGCGAAGCTTTCCGAGGAGGGCGAGGAAGCCCTTGCCGACCTCGCACGCCTGGCGCGCGCCACCGCCCAGGATGACGGTGACGAGGAAGACGAAGCCGCACTGGCCGAGATCGAAGAGTTCGTCCGCGTCGCCGCACTGCTCCTGCACGGAGATTGCGCGCTGGCCGCTCGCCACCGCAACAGCCTCAACTGAGATCCGCTGCATGGCTTTTGCCGTACCGACCAGCAGCTGCAAGCGTCGCCGCCGCCAGCTCATGCGGATGGCCGGTGATGACGCGATCATCATCCTTCCCGCCGCGCCCGAGCGTGTGCGCAGCCGCGACACCTTCCATCCCTACCGGCCGGACTCCGACGTCCTGTACCTCAGCGGGTTCGACGAGCCCGAAGCGGTCCTGGTGCTCGTGCCCGGCCGCAAGCACGGCGAAAGCCTGCTGTTCTGCCGCGAACGCGATGCCGCGCGCGAGGCCTGGGACGGCTCGCGCGTCGGCCCCGAAGGCGCCCCGGACGCACTTGGCATCGACGACGCCTACGCCATCGACGACATCGACGACATCCTGCCCGGGCTGATCGAAGGCCGCCGCCGCGTCTACTACCACTTCGGCCGCGACACCGACTTCGATCTCAAGCTGATCGGCTGGGTCAACAGCGTCCGCGCCCAGGTCCGCCATGGTGCGCAGCCGCCGCACGAATTCCTCGAGCTCGGCCACCTGCTCGACGAGATGCGCCTGTTCAAGGGCGCCGACGAGCTGCGGCTGATGCGCCGCGCCGCGGCGATCAGCGTGCAGGCGCACGAAGCGGTGATGCGCGCGGTGCGCGCCGGCATGCGCGAATACGAGCTGCAGGCCGAACTCGAGCGCGTGTTCCGCGCCGCCGGTGCCGAGCCGGCCTATTCCAGCATCATCGGCGCGGGTGCCAATGGCTGCGTGCTGCACTACCGCGGCAACCGCGCCACGGTGCGCCGCGGCGAACTGGTGCTGGTCGACGCCGGCGCCGAACATCGGGGCTATGCCGCCGACATCACCCGGACCTTCCCGGTCGACGGCCGCTTCAGCCGCGAGCAGCGGACGCTGCACGACCTGGTCGATGCCGCCTACGCCGCGGCGCTCGCGCAGGCGCGGCCCGGCGTGCCCTACGAGGCCGGCCACCTGGCCGCCGTGGAGGTGCTCACCGAGGGCATGCTCTCGCTGGGACTGCTGAAGGGCACGCTGCGCAAGGCGCTGGCGGACGAGGCCTACAAGCGCTACTACCCGCACAAGACCGGCCACTGGATCGGCCTGGACGTGCACGACGTGGGCGACTACCGCATCGACGGCGAATCGCGCCTGCTCGAGCCGGGCATGGTCTACACCATCGAGCCCGGCATCTACATCCCGCCGGGCGACACCGGCGTTGCCGCCAAGTGGCGCGGCATCGGCATCCGCACCGAAGACGACGTGGCCATCACCCGTGACGGCCATGAGGTGCTGACCGCGGGGCTGGCGCGCAGCGCCGACGAGATCGAAGCGTTCATGGCGGGCTGACTGCCGGCACGGGCGACCGCCCATGCCGGCGCTCCTTTGTTCGGCGCGGGGCGGCGCTCAGCCCAGGGCGGCGAACTCTTCGCGGGTCAGGTTCACCGGTTCGCCGTCCGTGCACACCACGTTGTCCTCGATGCGCACCCCGCCGAAAGGACGGAAGGCATCCACGCGGTCCCAGTCCACCAGGCGGGCGTTGTCGCTGGCCTTGAGGTCCTCGAGCAGCATGTCGCCGAAGTACAGGCCGGGCTCGATCGTCACCACCATGCCCGGCGCCAGCTCACGCGTCAGCCGCAGATAGGGATGGCCCTCGGGCTTGCCGATGCTGCCGCCGGCGTCGGAGGCGGCGAAGCCGGCGACATCGTGCACCTGCAGGCCCAGGCCGTGGCCGATGCCGTGGGGGAAAAAGCTCGCGCTGAGGCCCGACGCAACGGCCTCCTCGGCACCGCAGGTGATCACGCCGAATTCCTTCAGCACGCCCGACAGGGCCAGGTGCGCGTCGAGGTGCAGCTGCCGGTAGTCGACGCCGGCGCGGACCTGGTCGCACATGGCCAGCTCGGCGCGATCAACGGCGTCGATGAAGGCCTGGAACTCGCTTTCACGATCCAGCGCGTGGGTGCGGGTGATGTCGGCCGCGTAGCCGGCGTGGCCGGCGCCGGCATCGAGCAGGAAGCTCAGCACCGGCTTCGGCGGCAGGCGGTCGCGCTCGGTGTAGTGCAGCACCGCACCATGGCCGTTGAGGGCGACGATGCTGCCGTAGGGCAGGTCGTTGGCGTCCTGGCCCACCGCCTGGCAATAGGCCAGGTGGATGCCGAACTCGCTGGCTCCGGCGCGGAAGGCGCGCTCGGCGGCGCGGTGGCCGCGGACCGCGCGCCGGTTGGCTTCGCGCAGCATGGCCAGTTCGTAGGGCGTCTTGTAGGCGCGGTGGTAGTCGAGGTAGTCGAGCACCGGCTGCGGATTGTTGGGCGCGAAGGCGCCGTAGCGGCCGAGCGCGCTCTGCGCCTCGCCGAGGATGGCGCAGCGGGTGGCGTCCCGCGGCAGGTGCTGCAGGGCCTCGTCGGGCGTGCGCACGACGGTGATGTCGAAATGTTCGACCCAGTCGCCGGACGGCGCCTCGGGCACCACGTGCCAGTAGTCGCGCGGCTGCAGGTAGACCAGCTTCGGGCGCGCGCCGGGCGTGGCCACCAGCCAGCTGCCGGGGTTGGCCAGCAGCGGCACCCAGGCCTTGAACTGCGGATTCACCGCATACGGATAGTCGCGGTCGTCGAAGAGCTGGTAATGCAGGGTGCCGCTGGGAACGACCAGGTGGTCGAAGCCGCCGCGCTCCAGCGCGATCGCGGTGCGCGCGGTCAGCGTCTCGATGTGGGCGGCGTACAGGGATGCGGTGGTCTGGGTGGTCATGGCGGATACGCAGGCGGGGTTGGCCCCATTTTGCCGCATCGGCCGGATCGTCGCCGGGCCCGCTATTCGTAGCGGCTTCCGGGCGCGTCGATCCACGCGCGCAGCGGCCGCGCCTGCAGTTCGGTGATGCCGAGGAACCTGAAACCGGCCCAGGTCTGGCCGGGCGCGCTGGCCTGGTCCATCCACAGCAGATGGGCGCCGATCTCGACGCTGGACTCGTCGTCGCCTTCTGTCGGCAGGCTGAAGCGGAACTGGTACAGGGCGTCGTCGACCAGCGGCGTCCCGGCCATCAGCAGCATGCCGGTTTCCGAAAGGTTGCCGATCCGCCCGACCACGCGTTCGGTCATGGCGTCGATCACCAGGATGGTCGCGGGGGCCTTGCGTCGCCGGGCGCGCCGGAACTCGTTGATCATGCGTGCGAATCCGCGTCGAGGGGCAGGGCGTCGCTGCGCCCGGCGAAGCTGCGCAGGGTACGCAGCGCAGCCTGCCAGGCGCGGTCGACCAGCCGGCCGCGCTCCGCGGTGACGATGCGCGCCTGCCCGGCCGCCATCATCCGCGCCAGCGAATCCAGCGAATGCTCGCCGATGCGCTGTCCGCGCTGGTTCACGAACAGCGCGTTGTCGGTGACCGGGCTGAACCACGACATGCGGCGGCGGACGACGTCGCCCTGCTGGTTGGTGGTGAATTCGATCCACGCGCCGAAGGGCATCACCCGGAGCTGCTCGTAGCGCGCCTGCTCCTCGGGCGTGCGCGGCGGAAGGTCCGGGCGTCGCGCCCGTTCGGCGTCCTCGCCGAGCCGGGTGCGCGCCTTGAGCTTCATCGCCAGCTCGGTGCGCGATGCCGGGTCGTCCTCGTCGCTGCGGCTGCTGGTCAGGCGCGCGGCGATGATGCCGGCTTCGTCGGCGTGGTAGCCGACCTGCGACAGGGCGGCTTCGACGTGGGTCGTCAGCGCCGGATCGGCGAGTTCTTCACCGCGCGCGCAGGCGCTGATGATGCGTCGGGTGGCATCCAGCTGGGCCTGCCACTCGGGCGAATCCTCGCCCTGGCGAAGCAGGCTGAGGGTCAGGACATCGGTCCAGGCCTGGTTGAGCAGCGCCCGGGAGAATTTGGGGATCCGCTGGTCGCCGAGGAGCTTTTCGAGCACGGCCGCCGAGCGGAGCTTGGCGACCTCGAGCTTTTCCTTGCCACGGGCGGCTTCGACGTGCCGGCGCTCGAGCATTTCGGCCTTGCGCACCTGCGCCTGCAGGTGTGCCTGCAACTGCTCGTTGCTGGCCTCGAACACCTTGTTGTCGCCGTCGTACTTCTCGACGACCTGGCTGACCGCCTGCTGCAGCGGCAGCAGCAGCTGCGGGTCGACGTCGTCCTTGTCGAGCCAGCTTGCGGCGGTTTCGGCGACGGTGTTGAGGAGCTCGCGCGCCGGATGCGTGGCCTGGACGAAGAAGGCCTGGTCCTGCAGCGCGACGCGCAGCAGCGGCAGCTGCAGCCTGCGGATCAGGGCGGCAGCCGGGGCGTCGGTCCGGATCTCGCCTTCAAGCTGGCCGTACAGCAGGTGCAGGAGCTCGAAGGTGTCGTTGTCGCGCTGCGACAGGTTGGCGCCCTTGCCGTGGCGCTGGCGCGCCTGCGCCAGCAGCATCTGGCGCACGTCCATCAGGCTCGGCTTGGCACCACCGGGAGCGTCCGGCTGGCGCTGTATCGATCCCAGCGCGTCCATCAGCTCGCTGGTTCCCAGCGTTGCCATCGGGCCCGCGGGCCTGGTGGCACGCAGCTTGCCGATCAGGGCGCGGCGTCCGGCCAGCAGCTGCTGCAGGGCACCGTAGGACGCCTGCTCGTCGCTGCCGGCGAATGCGGTGGTGGTTTCCGCCATCCATCCGGTGTGCGGGCGTCCGGCGCCCGCAGGCCCCGGGCCTGCCGCCGACGGCTTCGACCCGCGCTGCGTGCCGCCACCGATGCCGCCATGGTCGCCAGCGCCGTTGCGCGCCCCCGCGCCCACTGCAGCATCACCCTGTCCGGCGTTCCGCGATGCGTTGTCCGCACTGCGCTGTTCAACCCCGCCCTCGCGCCCGGAGCCGCTGCGCCCGTCCGGCGCTCCGCGGGCGCCGCGGTGGCTGGACCGTCCCGGGGCCGCGCTCTCGGCGGCCTCCTCGGCCTGGTCGCGCGGCGAGGCGCGCAGCCGCGCGGGCACATAGGTCAGTCCCTTGAGGACGCCCGCCTGGTCGAGGGTGGCGTCGAGCTTCTCGAGCACCGGCGCGTAGTGGGCCATGACCATGCGGTCGAACAGCCGGTACAGCAGTTCGCGCGCCTCGGCCCCGAGCTGGAGGGCGTGGCAGGCGCTGCGCAGGGCGCGACACACCGCCTGCGGGCCAAGCGGCAGGCGTTCGGCGTCAGGCGCCGGTGTCCCGGCCAGTACGCCGAAGCGCTGGCCAAGCAGGTGCATCGGCAGGCTGGCGCGGCCTTCCTGCCGGATCGCGATCTCGCGCAGCAGGGTGTCCTCGTCGACCATCGAATCGTCGACCAGGCTCAGGATCCGTCCGGCGGCGGGCGCTGCTGGAAGCGGCTTCGCTTCGGCCACCTGCGGCGCGCGCAGCGTGGCCAGGCCGATCTCCAGCTCGAGCATGAACTGCGGCACCAGGTCGGAGCGGTTCACGCGGAAGCTGCGCAGCGCCTGCACGTAGGCGGACTCGGTGCCCGGGTGCGTGGAGCGCTCGGCCAGGCGGAACAGCTCCTGCTCGTACTCGTCGAGCATCGATGCCAGGTACGGATCGAGCTCCATCGACACGAGCTTCAACGCCGCGTCCAAGGCCTTGCGTACGCGCCTTGGGAGGTCGACGGCCGCAAGGCCGCGCCGACCCGGGCCATCGTTGGAATGTGTCGTCAATGGCATGAGTGTTCGCTGGTTCCCCTGTGGGTTTCATATCACGGGTATGGCGTGACGGCCAGCACGGAAATCGCGCCCCCGCGCGGCCACCCGGATGCAGCCCGGCCTCAGGCCAGGAACAGCGAGACCACATCGTTGCCCAAGCGCCGCCCGAGGAGGGTCGGGACCACGCGATCGCCGTCGATGCGGAGCCAGTCGCGAGCCACGGCGTCGGCAAGCTCGGAGGCGATCGCGGTGCGCGGCAGGCCGGTGCGGGCCTCGAAGTCGCCCAGGCTGAAACCTTCGTGCAGGCGCAGCGCATTGAGCATGTATTCGAAGGGCAGGCGGCCGCGCTCGACGTCCTCGTCGCCGCCCATCGCGGCCGCGGTGCCGGCGACGGACATCCACGCCGTCGGATGCTTGAGCTTCCAGCGCCGGCGCACGGTCCCGGTGGCGCCGAGGCTGATCTTGCCGTGCGCGCCGGCGCCGATGCCCAGATAGTCGCCGAAGCGCCAGTAGTTGAGGTTGTGCGCGCACTGCCGGCCGGGGCGCGCATAGGCGCTGACCTCGTAGTGGTCGAAACCGGCTTCGGCCAGCATCGCCTGGCAGTGCTCCTGCATGTCCCAGGCGGCGTCCTCGTCAGGGATCGCCTCCGGCGGGCGCGCGGCGAACAGGGTGTTCGGCTCCAGCGTGAGCTGGTAGTGCGAGACGTGCGTGGGCCGCAGTGCGAAGGCGCGCTCGAGGTCGCGCGCGGCGCCGGCCAGGTCCTGGCCCGGCAGCGCGTACATCAGGTCGATGTTGATGTTGTCGTAGCCGGCGTCCTGGGCAAGCTTCACCGCGGCCTCGGCTTCGCGACTGTCGTGGATGCGCCCGAGGCGCCGGAGGCAGCCGTCGTCGAAGCTCTGGATGCCGAAGCTGAGCCGGTTCACGCCGGCGGCGAGGTAGCCTTCGAAGCGCCCGTGCTCGGCGGTGCCCGGATTGGTCTCCAGCGTGATCTCGCAGCCGGGCGCGAAGCGCAGCCGCGCGCTGGCCTGCTGCAGGAAGTCGTCGATGGCATCGGCCGGGAACAGCGACGGCGTGCCGCCGCCGAAGAACACGCTGTGCACGGTGCGGCCCCAGGCCAGCGGCAGGTCGTGCTCGAGGTCGGCGATCAGCGCCTGCACGTAGCCGGCGAAGGGCAGGGCGCCACGCTGTTCGTGCGAATTGAAGTCGCAATAGGGACATTTGCGCACGCACCAGGGCAGGTGCACGTACAGCGACAGCGGCGGCGGCACCAGCATGGCCTAGGCCAGTTCGTGCAGGCGGGTGCGCAACAGGGCCAGGGCCCGGCCGCGGTGGCTGATCGCGTTCTTGCGCGCGGCCGGCAGTTCGGCGGCGGTCTGGCCGCTGTCGGGATCCAGGAACAGCGGGTCGTAGCCGAAGCCGCCGTCACCGCGCGGGGCGTGCAGGATGCGGCCGCGCCAGCTGCCCTCGACCACCAGCGGCCGCGGATCGGTGGCATGGCGCAGCAGCACGATGCAGCAGTGGAAGCTGGCGCCGCGGGCGTCGTCGGGCACGCCGTCGAGCTCATGCAGCAGGCGCTCGATGTTGCGCGCGGCGTTGCCGCCGGGACCGGCATAGCGTGCGGAATACAGGCCGGGTGCGCCGTCGAGGGCGTCCACGCACAGGCCCGAGTCGTCGCCCAGCGCCGGCAGGCCGGTGGCCTGCGCCGCGTTGCGGGCCTTCAGCAGGGCGTTCTCGACGAAGCTGAGCCCGGTCTCGTCGATATCCCCGACGCCGAGCTCCGACTGCGCGCGCAGCCTGAAGCCCGCTTCGCCGAGCAGCTCGCGCAGTTCGACCAGCTTGCCGGCGTTGCCGCTGGCCAGCACCAGGTCCATGGCTCAGCCCGCGGCCAGCGCGGCCTGCTGGGCCGCGAACAGTTCGCTGCAGCCCTTGGCCGCGAGCTCCAGCATCGCGTCGAGCTCGTCGCGGCGGAAGGCGTGGCCTTCGGCCGTGCCCTGAAGCTCGATGAACCCGCCGCCGTCGTTCATCACCACGTTCATGTCGGTGTCGCAGTCGCTGTCCTCGGCGTAGTCGAGGTCGAGCACCGGCACGCCGCCGTGGACGCCGACCGAAACCGCGGCAACCGCGCCGTGGACCGGGTCGCGCTTGATGTCGCCGCGCGCCTGCAGCCAGCGCGTCGCGTCGACCAGGGCCACGTAGGCGCCGGTGATCGCGGCGGTGCGGGTGCCGCCGTCGGCCTGCAGCACGTCGCAGTCCAGGGTGATGGTGCGCTCGCCCAGGGCGTCGCGGTTCACGCAGGCGCGCAGGCTGCGCCCGATCAGGCGCTGGATCTCCAGGGTGCGCCCGCCCTGCTTGCCGCGCGAGGCCTCGCGGTCGTTGCGGGTGTGGGTGGCGCGCGGAAGCATGCCGTATTCGGCGGTGACCCAGCCGGCGCCCTTGCCGCGCAGGAAGCCCGGCACGCGGTTCTCGACGCTGGCGGTGCACAGCACGCGGGTTTCGCCGAAGGCGACCAGCACCGAGCCCTCGGCGTGGCGGGTATAGCCGCGCTGGATGCGCACTTCGCGCATCTGGCCGGCCGCGCGGCCGCTGGGGCGTGGGGTCTGGGACATGTCGATTACCGCTGGAATGGCGCGCGAGTTTACCATCGGCACCCCGATCCACTGGATGCCGGCATGATCCGCAGCATGACCGCCTACGCTTCTGGCGAGCGCACGGCCCCCTGGGGCACGCTTGCCTGCGAGCTGCGTGCGGTCAACCACCGCTTCCTCGAGATCGGCATGCGCGCGCCCGACGAACTGCGCGCGCTGGAGCCGCAGCTGCGCGAGCGGATCTCGGCCCGGGTCTCGCGCGGCAAGCTCGATCTGTCGCTGCGCCTGCGCCCCGCCGAGGGCGCGGCATCGCTGCACGTCGACGAATCGTTGCTCGGCCAGCTGTCCGTGATCGCGCAGGACGCTGGCGCGCGCTTCCCCGGGCTGCGCACACAGTTCATCGACCTCCTCCAGTTCCCGGGCGTGCTGCGCTCGGCCGCGCCGGAGCCGGACGCGCTGCAGGCCGAGCTGCTGGCGCTGCTCGACCAGGTGCTGGGCGAGTTCATCGCCGCGCGCGAGCGCGAGGGCGGCAAGCTGGTGGCAAACATGCTCGAGCGCGTCGACGGCATCGAAGCGCGTGCGGCCGAGGTCCGGACGCTGGTGCCGCTGATCCGCGCCGGGCAGCGCACCAAACTCGAGGCGCGCCTGGCTGATCTTGCCCAGGCGGCGGATCCGGGACGCGTGGAACAGGAGCTGGTGCTGGCGCTGCAGAAGCTCGACGTCGACGAGGAGCTTGACCGCCTCGACAGCCACGTCGCCGAGATCCGTCGCGTGCTCGGCCAGCCCGAACCCGCCGGCCGCCGCCTCGACTTCCTGCTGCAGGAGTTCAACCGCGAGGCCAACACCCTGGGTTCGAAGTCGGTCGACGCCCGCACCACCAATATCGCGGTGGAGCTGAAGGTGCTGATCGACCAGGTCCGCGAACAGGTGCAGAACATTGAGTAGCGGCGACGCCCCGATGCGCGGGACCCTGTTCATGGTCGCGGCGCCGTCGGGCGCCGGGAAGTCGAGCATCGTCAACGCCTGCCTTGCGCGCGACCCCAACATCAGCCTCTCGGTCTCGTTCACCTCGCGCGCACCGCGTCCGGGCGAGCGCCACGGCGAGCATTACCACTTCGTCGACGACGCGGAATTCCAGCGCATGATCGATGCCGGCGATTTCTTCGAGCATGCACGCGTCCATGGCGACTGGAAGGGCACCGCGCGGCAGTCGGTCGATCCGCAGCTGGCGGCGGGCCGCGACGTGCTGCTCGAGATCGACTGGCAGGGCGCGCGCCAGGTCCGCGCCGCGGTCCCGGATTCGGTGGGCGTGTTCATCCTGCCGCCTTCGCGCGCCGCGCTCGACCAGCGCATGCGCAAGCGCGGCCAGGACAGCGAGGAGGTCATGGCCCGGCGCCTGGCGGCCGCGCGCGAGGAAATGTCGCACTACGGCGAGTTCGATTTCGTCATCGTCAACGAGGACTTCGACACCGCGGTGGCCGAGATGTGCGCGGTGTTCGGCGCCAGCCGCCTGCGGCGCGACGCGCAGGCGCGGCGCCACCAGGCGCTCATTCGCGCCCTGCTGGCGGGGGAATGACGCGGCCCGTCCTGCAAGTCACTGATTTTCATTGCGCCTTGCTTGTTTCCTGACTCCACGTGGGGTACCATTTCCGGTTCCTTACACCGCATCGACGGCCCGCCGGCCGCCCGGAGATTTATGGCCCGCATCACCGTTGAGGATTGCCTCCAGGTCATCGACAACCGCTTCGAGCTGGTCATGATGGCCGCCAAGCGCGCCCGCCAGCTTGCCAATGGCGTCGATTCGCAGATCGACAACAGCGAGAACGACGACAAGCCGACCGTGCTGGCGCTGCGCGAAATCGCCGCCCGCCGCATCGATGCCGACTACGTCGAAGCGGTCGAGAAGTCCGAGCGCGAGCGTCGCGAACGCGAAGCGCTGGAATGGGCTGCCGCCGAGGTGGTTGCCGACGACGAGCTTGGCAAGGGCGACGACGCCTGAGCCACCCGCACGCGCGCCAGCTGGCGCGCTGTCGCAGCACCCGCGCTGTCGCATCGACGGCCCCGCCCTGGCGGGGCCGTTCGCGTTCTGGCGAGCGAAGTCGCCTGCTCGCCAACCCGGTCGCTCCATTGCCGCCCTGCGGGCGCCCGCGTACGCTCGCTGCATGAATGCAGCCGAGCTTGCGCTGGTCACCGTGCCGATCCCGGGGGATGAAGAGATCCCGGGATACATGCGCGCGCTCGAGGCCGCCGCCGCCTATCTTCCCGCCGAGCAGATGCGGCTGCTGCGTCGCGCCTGGGCGGTGGGCGCCGCGGCGCACGCCGGCCAGGTGCGGAAGTCCGGCGAACCCTACATCACCCATCCGGTGGCGGTCGCCGGGGTGCTGGCCGAGCAGAAGGTCGACCTCGAGACCCTGGTCGCGGCGATCCTGCACGACACCATCGAAGACACCCCGCTGACGCGGGCCGCCCTTGCCAGCGAGTTCGGCGAATCGGTGGCGGAGCTGGTCGAAGGCGTGACCAAGCTCGACAAGCTGCATTTCGCCAGCCGCCGCGAGGCCGACGCCGAAAGCTTCCGCAAGATGATGCTGGCGATGGCGCGGGACCTGCGGGTGATCCTGATCAAGCTCGCCGATCGCCTGCACAACATGCGCACGCTCGGCGCGCAGTCGGGCGAGGCGCGGGCACGCATCGCCCGCGAGACGCTGGAGGTCTACGCACCGATCGCCCAGCGCCTGGGCATGAACCTGATCAAGTCCGAGCTGCAGGACCTGGGCTTCCGCGCGCTGTATCCCATGCGGCACCGGATACTCGACAAGCGCATCCGCACCCAGCCGCAGCTGCGCCGCGAGGCGATGGCCAAGATCGAAGCCCAGCTGGCGCAGCGGCTGACCAAGGAAGGGTTGAACTACCGGCTGGTGAGCCGGGTGAAGTCGCCCTGGAGCATCTACAACAAGATGCGCGCCGAGGCCAAGTCCTTCGCCCAGGTGATCGACGTCTTCGGCTTCCGGCTGATCGTGGGCACGGTTGCCGACTGCTACCACGCGCTCGGCGTGGCGCACTCGGTGTACAAGCCGGTCGACGGCCGCTTCCGCGACTTCATCGCCATCCCCAAGGCCAACGGCTACCAGTCGCTGCATACGGTGCTGTTCGGACCCTACGGTTCACCGATCGAGGTCCAGATCCGGACCGAGGAGATGGATCTGATCGCCGAGCGCGGCATCGCCGCGCACTGGGCCTACAAGCATGGTGGCAGCGGGCCCAACAGCGCCCAGCAGCGTGCGCATACGTGGATTTCCGGGCTGCTGGAGTCGCAAAGCGGCACCGGTTCGTCGCTGGAGTTCCTTGAAAACGTCAAGGTCGACCTGTTCCCCGACGAGGTCTACCTGTTCACGCCCAAGGGCGAGATCATGTCCCTGCCGCGCAACGCCACCGCCGTGGACTTCGCCTATGCCGTGCACACCGATGTCGGCAACCAGGCCGTGGCCGCGCGGGTGGATCGCAAGCTGGTGCCGCTGCGCACGCGTCTGGCCAGCGGGCAGACGGTCGAGGTCGTGACCGCGAAGTCGTCGCTGCCGCGGCCGCAGTGGCTGGAGTTCGTGGTCACCGGCAAGGCGCGCACGGCGATCCGGCAGCAGCTCAAGCAGCTCGAACACGAGGACGCCGTGCAGCTCGGCCACCGCATGCTCGACAGCGCGCTGGAGGACCTGGACAGCTCGCTCGAGCGCCTGCCCGCGGCCCAGCTCGAGGCCTACCTGGCCGAGCACCGCTACCCGCGGCTGGAGGCCCTGCTGGCCGATGTCGCGCTTGGCAACCGGATGCCGGCGCACGTGGCGCAGTCGCTCAGCCACAAGGATCCCGCAGGCGCGCGCGCGCACCGCGAGGACCGCATCCTGATCACCGGCGCCGAACGCGGCGTGTTGACCTTCGCCAACTGCTGCATGCCGATCCCGGGCGACGACATCATGGGTTACCACACCGCCGGGCGTGGCGTGATGGTGCATCGGATCGAGTGCCCGAACGTGGCCGAGTACCGCAAGTCGCCCGAACGCTGGGTCGACATCGGCTGGGACCGCGAGGTCACCGGCGACTACAACGTCGCGCTGCGCTTCCAGGTCGAGAACCGCCCCGGCGTGCTCGCCCAGGTGGCGGCGGCGGTCGCCAAGGCCGACTCCAACATCGATGCGGTGGAGTACCTGGAGCGCGATACCAACGTCTCGGTGATCCAGTTCGCCATCGAAGTGCGCGATCGCACCCACCTGGCCGACGTGATCCGCAAGGTGCGCAGGCTCGGCGTGGTCCATGGGGTGCAGCGCCAGTAGGCCCGCGCTCCATGGCGGCAGGCGCGCCGGGCGGTCATAATCGGCGGCTACTTCAATCGCAAGGATGTCGCGCATGCCCAGGCAACCCGTCCGCACCGGCGATGCACCCGCCGCGATCGGCCCGTACTCGCAGGCCACGCGCGCCGGCAATACCGTCTTTCTTTCCGGCCAGATCCCGCTGGATCCCGCCACCGGCGAGCTGGTGCCCGGCGATCTCGCCGCCCAGGCGCGCCGCGCCTTCGACAACCTGCGCGCGGTCTGCCAGGCCGGCGGTGGTTCGCTCGACGACGTTGCCCGCGTCGGTCTGTACCTGACCGACCTGTCGCAGTTCGCGGTGGTCAACGCCGTGATGGCCGAGTACTTCAGCGAACCGTATCCCGCGCGTTCGACCATCGAAGTGTCGGCGCTGCCCAAGGGCGCGCAGTTCGAGGTCGACGCGGTGATGGTCCTCGACTGAGGCGTGGCCGCGCGGCGCACGCCGGGTACGCCGGCACCCGGACTGGCGCCGGCCGGTGCGACCGCGCTGTCCACGCTTGCCGGCGTGGGCCCGAAGATCGCTGAAAAGCTTGCCGCGCGCGGCCTGGACACCCTGCAGGACCTCTGGCTGCAGCTTCCGCGTGGCTACGAGGACCGCACCGCGCTGACGCCGATCCGCTTGCTGCAGCCGGGCGTCGCGGCGCAGGTCGAAGGCCGGGTCGAGGCCGTTGAGCGGGGATTTCGCTACCGGCCGCTGCTGCGCGTTGCGCTCGGCGACGATTCGCAGGCGACGCTGGTGCTGCGTTTCTTCCACTTCCGTGCCGTGCAGGCCGCGCAGTTCCAGCCCGGGGTGCGGGTGCGCGCCTATGGCACGCCGCGACCGGGGCAGCGCGGCCTGGAAATCGTGCATCCCAGCTACAGCCTGCTCGATGACGCCGACGAGGCCGGACTCGGCGATCGCCTCGATCCTGTCTATCCCGCCGTGGAGGGCATCGGTCCGGCAGCGATGAAGCGCCTGATCACGCAGGCGCTCGACCGGCTCCCGGGCGACGATGTGCTCGAACTGCTGCCGCCCGGACTGCTGCGCGCGCACGGCCTGCCGGGCCTGCGCGAGGCACTTCTCACCGTGCACCGGCCGCCGCGCGATGCCGACGTCGACGCGCTGCTTGCCGGCACCCATCCGGCGCAGCGACGGCTGGCGTTCGAGGAATTGCTCGCGCACCACATCAGCATGCGCAGCCAGCGCCTGGCCCGCCAGGCCCATGACGCCACGCCGCTTGCCGACGCCAGCCTGGCCGAACGCCTGCGCGCCAGGCTGCCGTTCGCGCTCACCACGGCGCAGGAGCGGGTGTTTGCCGAGGTGCGCGCGGACGTGGCGCGGCCGGTGCCGATGCTGCGCCTGGTGCAGGGCGACGTTGGTTCGGGCAAGACCGTGGTCGCGGCGATGGCGGCGCTGATGGCGGTGGCCGATGGCCGCCAGGCGGCGCTGATGGCGCCCACCGAGCTGCTTGCCGAACAGCATCTGGCCAACCTGCGCGGCTGGCTCGAGCCGCTGGGCGTCGAGGTCACCTGGCTGGCGGGCAAGGTCACCGGCCGCGCGCGCAGCCGCGCGCTGGCCGAGGTCGCCGACGGCCGCGCGCAGGTGGTGGTCGGTACCCATGCCCTGATGCAGCAGGCGGTGGCCTTCCACGACCTTGCGCTTGCGATCGTCGACGAGCAGCACCGCTTCGGCGTCCACCAGCGCCTGGCCCTGCGCGACAAGGGCGGCGAGGGCGGCCGCGTGCCGCACCAGCTGGTGATGACCGCAACGCCGATCCCGCGGACGCTTGCCATGGCCGCCTATGCCGATCTCGACGTGTCCGCCATCGATGAACTTCCGCCCGGGCGCACGCCGGTGCAGACCGTGGTCATGGCCGAGGGCCGCCGCCCGGAGCTGATCGAACGCATCCGCGCCGCCTGCGCCGAAGGCCGCCAGGCCTATTGGGTGTGCACGATCATCGACGAGTCCGACGAAGTGGTCGCGCAGGCCGCGCAGGCGACGTTCGAAGGCTTGTCGGCCGCGCTTCCCGGGCTGCGCGTGGGCCTGGTGCACGGACGCATGAAGGCCGCGGAGAAGCAGGCCGCGATGCGCGCATTCAAGGACGGCGACTCCGACCTCCTGGTGGCGACCACCGTGATCGAGGTCGGCGTCGACGTGCCCAATGCCTCGCTGATGGTGATCGAGAACGCCGAGCGGCTGGGGCTTGCGCAGCTGCACCAGCTGCGCGGGCGGGTGGGGCGGGGCAGTGAAGCGTCCAGCTGCGTGCTGCTCTACCAGGCACCACTGTCGCGCACCGCGCGCGAGCGCCTGGCGACGATGCGCGAAACCGGCGACGGCTTCGTCATCGCCGAAAAGGACCTCGAGCTGCGTGGTCCAGGCGAACTGCTGGGCACGCGCCAGACCGGCCTGGCCGCGTTCCGCGTGGCCGACCTTGCGCGCGACGCGGGAATGCTGCCGCTGGTGCACGAGCTCGGCGAAGGGCTGTTGCGGGATCATCCGGCGGTGGCCGCAGGCCTGGTCGCGCGCTGGGTCGGCGGGGCGGCCCGGTACGCTTCGGCCTGATCGGGGATAATCGGGCGATGGACGAACGCATTCCGCTGTTGATCGATACCGACCCGGGCGTCGATGACGCACTGGCCCTGCTGATGGCCTTCGCCGATCCGCGGCACGAGGTCGTGGGACTGACCATCGCCGCCGGCAACGTCGGCCTCGGGCACACCGTGGCCAATGCACTGAAGCTGTGCGAGCTGCTGGGTCGCGACGACGTCCCGGTGTTCGCCGGCTGCGACCGCCCGCTGCTGCACCCGGCGCCGGATGCCGCCAACGTGCACGGCCGCGACGGTTTCGGAGACGCCGGCCTGGCGCCGGCTACGCGCGGCGCGGAGTCACGCCACGCCGCCGAAGCCATCATCGAACTCTCGCACCGGCACCGCGGCCGCCTGCTGCTGGTGGCGCTCGGACCGCTGACCAACGTCGCGCTCGCGCTGCGCCTGGACCCGACGCTGCCCTCGCGCGTGGCGCGGCTGGTGGTGATGGGCGGCGCGGTCACCGGCCGCGGCAACATCACGCCATCGGCCGAATTCAACGTGTTCTTTGATCCCGAAGCGGCACATATCGTGTTCGAGGCCTTCGAGCGCTTCGATCTCTGCGACTGGGAGGCGACCATGGCCCATGGCTTCCTCCATGCCGACGTCGAACGCTGGCTGGCGGCGCCGGGTCCGGTCGCCGCGTTCTACGAGGCTGTGTCGCGGCATACCCGGCTCTGGTCGGCCGACGCCCGCGGCGAGCGCTGGCACTCCGCCGATTCCCTGGCCATGGCCATGGCGCTGTGTCCCGACGGCGTGCTTGAGGCGGAGGAGCGCCCGATCGAAGTCGTGCTGGGGCATTCTGCCGCCCGTGGCGCGACGCTGGTCGACTGGCAGCGCCAGCTGGGGCGTCCGGACCGGGCGCGGATCCTGCTTCGCTACGACCAGGCGGCCTACGAAGCGCAGGTGCGCGATTGTCTCGCCTGAAGGCTTGCGGGCCGTTCTGCTGCCGGCTATAATGCCGCTCTTCCCTCGATCACTCTGGTGCCCGCCATGAAGGCCGACATCCATCCCGAATACCGCGACGTCGTCTTCCAGGACGTGACCTCGGACTTCAAGATCCTCACCCGTTCCACGCTCTCCAGCAAAGAGACCGTGAAGTGGGAGGACGGCAATGAATATCCGCTTGTCAAGATCGAAGTCTCCTCGGCTTCGCATCCGTTCTACACCGGCCAGAACAAGCTGATGGACACCAGCGGTCGCGTCGACAAGTTCCGCAAGCGCTACGCCAAGTAAGCGCGGGCAAGAGCGCACGCCCCGACGGCCACCGCAAGGTGGCCGTCGTCGTTTCCGGCGCACGCCGCTATGCGATAATTGCCGCATCGCGGCAAAGCCGCGATCCGCCTGATTCCCCGACCGCCCGCGCCCACCGCGCCGGCGCGGGACGCCAAGAAGGAGTGCGAGAGTGTCCGCCAACCAGAACACGGCCGGCAGCGAGCCGTTCATCGCCACCGTCCAGGTCGACGGCACGTCCGTCGAGCTGCCGGTCATCAAGCCCACGCTCGGCAACGAGTGCATCGACATCGCGAAGCTGCCCAAGGCCACCGGGCGCTTCACTTATGATTCCGGCTTCACCGCGACTGCCAGCTGCAAGTCCGCCATCACCTATATCGACGGCGACGAGGGCGTGCTGCTGTACCGCGGCTACCCGATCGAGCAGCTGGCCGAGCACTCGAACTTCCTCGAGGTCGCCTATCTGCTGATGAACGGCGAGCTGCCGGACCAGGCCGAAATGGCCGCGTTCGACCACGACGTCACGCACCACACGATGATGCACGAGGCGTTCAAGAGCTTCATCGGCGGTTTCCGCCATGACGCCCATCCGATGGCGATGCTGGTCGGCATGCTCGGCTCGATGGCGAGCTTCTACCACAACGACCTCGACTACGACGACCCGCAGCAGCGCCGCCTGGCCGGGATCCGGCTGATCGCCAAGCTGCCGACCATAGCCGCCGCCTGCCACCGCTACTCGATGGGCTGGCCGCTGAGCTACCCGCGCAACGACCTCGGCTACGTCGAACGCTTCCTGCACATGATGTTCGAGTTGCCCAGCGGCCCGCTTGAGCTGCCGCCGGTCGCCGCCAAGGCGCTCGACCTGCTGTTCATCCTGCACGCCGACCACGAGCAGAACGCGTCGACCTCGACCGTGCGCCTGGTCGGTTCCACCGGTGCAAACCCGTATGCGTGCATCGCCGCGGGCGTGGCCGCGCTGTGGGGTCCGGCACACGGCGGCGCCAACGAAGCCGTGCTCAAGATGCTGGGCGACATCGGCGACGTGAAGAACGTGCAGTCCGCGGTCGATCGCGCCAAGGACAAGGAGTCGGGCTTCCGCCTGATGGGCTTCGGCCACCGTGTCTACAAGAACTTCGACCCGCGCGCGAAGATCATCCGCGAGATGACCCACAAGGTGCTGGGCGAGCTCGGCGTCGACGACCCGATGCTCGAGGTCGCGATGCGCCTGGAAGAGGCCGCGCTGAAAGACGACTACTTCGTGCAGCGCAAGCTGTACCCGAACGTCGATTTCTACAGCGGCATCATCTACAAGGCGCTGAAGATCCCGACCGAGATGTTCACGGTGATGTTCGCGATCGCGCGCACCGCCGGCTGGGTCTCGCACTGGCTGGAACAGCAGACCGATCCCGAGTTCAAGATCGGCCGCCCGCGGCAGATCTACACCGGTGCGGCTTCGCGCGACTACGTGGCCACTGACAAGCGCTGACACCTGTCCTCGACGCGCTGCACGCAAAACGCCCCGGATCCGCGGGGCGTTTTGCGTTCCCGTGCAGGAAATTCCGACATGGACGCCGGTCCTGCACGGATGGTGCGTCATTGCGCCGGCGCTGAAGATGAGCTGCAGCCGCGCACCCGGCACCCCGCCAACGCGGATCACTCTCCAGGGAAGGAGCACACCATGCGCATCAAAACGCAATTCACAGCCGTCATGGCGGCGGCACTGCTGGCGTCCGCGGCATTTGCCGTCCCGGCGCAGGAACTCGAGGTGCGCAAAGGCGTCGTCACGGCGATGCAGCCCACCGACGTGCAGGCACCGGTCGTCAGCACGTCGACCAAGCGGCAACTTGGCGGAATGCTGGGCCGTGCACTCGGCCAGGCGGTCGGTGGACGCGGTGGGCAGGCCTATGAGCTGACCCTGGCGGCGGGGAGCCTCGGCGCCGACATCGCGTCCAGCGATGCGGGGGCGGCAGGGCGCGGCAACTACCTGCTCACGGTGCGCTTCGATGACGCTTCGGAGTCGGCATTCACGCGACGCGGCGAGCAGCTCGCCCGCATCCGGGTTGGCAGTCGGGTGAAGGTGGTCGGTACGGGAGACTCGGTCACGCTGCTCGCCGAATAGCCCCTTGCCTTATCGCTGCGGGGCGCTGGATCCGAAGCCGGCGACTCCGTCCGCGGCGAGCAGTTCCCGCAGCTGGGCACGTGAGGCGCGCCGCATCGGCCGTTCATCAGTGCCCGACAGCGGCGCCTGGCGCAGTGTGTCCAGCGGCAACACGGTCAGGTCGAAGGCCAGGCCGTCGGCGCTGAAGGTCCAGACCGGCGCGTCGTAGTCGCGCGTCCGGTCCAGGCGCATGCGGCGCGAGCTTGCCTCGGCCGGAATGCCGGCGTCGGCCAGGACGCGCGTGACCTCGTCGGCGTCGTCGGCGTGCAGGTGCAGCGACACTGCGGTGTGCCCGTCTGCGGTGCCGTCGAGCACGCGGCCGACCAGGCGTGGCTGGAAAGGCTCGAAGAAGGCGAGTGCCTGCAGCGCCGCTTCGCGGCGCATGCGCAGGGTATCGGCCTGCGCGTCGCCAACGAACAGGCGCTGGTATTCGCGCAGCGCATCCTCGACTTCGCGGTTGCGCGGCAGCGATGCGTCGTCGCGGATGCCCAGGCGGTCGGCGGCCTTGAGCTTGGCCTGGTGGTAGTCGCCGATGCCGCCTTCGGCCATCAGCCTGGCGGCTTCCTGTGCGAGCCGATGGCGGCGTTCACGGGTGTTTCGCTCGGCGTGCTGTCGGACGCGGCGCATGCAGGGTCTCCATGCTGACCCCGCAAGCCTAGCCGATGCGCGCGTCAGAAAATGTCGAAGGCCTCTTCGGCCGGCATTTCGTCGTCGAAGTCTTCGAACGTGGACTCCATTCGTTCGAGGTCCTCGGCCTTCACCCATTCGGTGATCCCGCCCTCGCCGGCCGGCAGCAGGCGGCCACTGGCGCTGACCGAAACCTTGACCATGCCCTCGGGAGGCTCGTTGGCCGCGATCGGCACGCCGTCCAGCGCCGAGCGCATGTAGTCGATCCAGATCGGCAGCGCCGACCGGCCGCCGTACTCGCGCCTGCCAAGCGAGCGGTTGTCGTCGCGGCCCACCCAGACCACGGTGACCAGGTTGCCGCCGAAGCCGGAGAACCAGGCGTCGCGATGGTCGTTGGTGGAGCCGGTCTTGCCGCCAACGTCCTCACGTCCCAGTACCTTGGCCTGGGTGCCGGTGCCGCGCTGGACCACGTCGCGCATCATCGACACCAGCTGGTAGGCAACGCGCGGGTCGATCGCGCGCGGCGCGATCACGGCATCCGGACCGGGTTGCTGCGCGGGCTCTTCGGCGCTGGTGTCCGCAATCACTTCCGGTGCGGGCAGCGACGGGCCGAGGTTGAAGCCGTCGACGACGGTGGACGGCACGCCCGGCTTGCCGCCGGCGCCACAGCTGCGGCACGCCACAGCCGGATTCTCCTTGAAGATCACCTGGCCGTCGCGGTCGCGGACCTCGTCGATGTACCAGGGCGTGACCAGGAAGCCGCCGTTGGCGAATACGCTGTAGCCGCGTGCGATATCCAGCGGTGCGAGTGACGGCGTGCCCAGCGAGATCGACAGGTTCGGTGGCAGCTCGGATTCGTCGAAGCCCATGTGGCTGATGTAGCGGCGCGCGTAATCCACGCCGATGGCATCGAGCAGCCGCACCGAAACCAGATTGCGCGATCGCACCAGTGCTTCGCGCAGGCGCATCGGGCCGACGAACCTGCCGTCGTCGTTCTGCGGCCTCCAGTCCTGGCCGCGGCGCATGCGGAACACCACCGGGGCGTCGGGCACGATGGATGCCGGATTGAAGCCGCGTTCGAAGGCGGCGGCGTAGATGAAGGGCTTGAAGCTCGAGCCCGGCTGGCGGCGCGCCTGCGTCGCGCGGTTGAACTTCTGTCCGGCGAAGCTGAAGCCGCCGACCAGCGCCCGCAGCGCGCCGTTGTCGGGCTCCAGCGAGACCAGCGTCGCCTGCGCGCGCGGCAGCTGGTCCAGCTGCCACGTCGGCCTGGCGTCTGCCGCCGGTGGCTCGCCGTCCTTGCCCTTGGGTTCGATGCGGCGCACGCGCGTGAGGTCGCCGCGCTTGAGGAGCGCGGCCGGGTTGCGCCCGGTCCAGCGGCTCGAAGCGGCGTCCAGCGTGACCACGGTGGCGTCGGCCAGCACCACGTCCGCGGTGCCGCCGTCGGCGCGCAGCACCACCGCCGGCAGGAGCCCGCCCTGCGCGAAGATCCCGCGCAGGCGTGCGGCGGCCGTCGCGGCATCCTCGTCGTCGGCCAGCTCGAAGCTCTGCTCGACCTTGGACCAGCCATGGCGATGGTCGTAGGTCGAAAGCCCGCTGCGCACCGACTGGTCGGCGGCGGCCTGCATCACCGGGTCGATGGTCGTGGTGACGTGGTAGCCACGGGTCAGCACGTCGCCGCCGTAGCGCGCGATCATTTCCTGGCGGACCATCTCGGCAACGTAGGGCGCGTAGACCTCGACCGGACGCTCGTGCGGACGCGCGTGCATTTCCACCGCCTGCGCCGCGGTCGCCCGGTCGCGGGTGATGAAGCCCAGGTCGGCCATGCGCTCGAGCACGTAGTCGCGACGGATCTGCGCGCGTTCGGGATTGGAGATCGGGTTGCCGCTCGATGGGAACTTGGGAATCGCCGCCAGCGCGGCGACCTCGTCGAGGTCGAGCTCGGCCAGCTTCTTGCCGTAGTAGAACTCGGCGGCGGCGGCGATGCCGTAGGCGCGGTTGCCGAAGAAACTCTTGTTGAGGTAAAGCTCGAAGATCTCGTCCTTGCTCAGCTCGCGCTCCATCTTCATCGCCAGCAGCATTTCCTCGAACTTGCGGCTGAAGCTGTATTCCGAGCTCAGGTAGAACTGTCGCGCCACCTGCTGGGTGATCGTGGAACCGCCCGGGACGCGCTCGTCGCTGGTCGTGGCCAGCAGCCAGATCGCGCGCGCCACGCCCTTGTAGTCGACGCCGCCGTGCTCGTAGAAGCGGTTGTCCTCGATCGCGACGAAGGCCTGCTTGACCGCGTCCGGAACCTCGGCGATGTCCACCGGGTAGCGTCGCATTTCGCCGAACAGCGCCATCAGCCGACCGTCGTTGGCGTAGACGTACATCGGTTCCTGCAGTTCGATGGTGCGCAGGCTCTCGACCTCCGGCAGGCGCGAGGACACGACGTAGTAGAGTGTGCCGGCCGCGAGCAGGCCGAGGACGGTGGCAAGTGCGGCCAGCAGCAGCAGCCAGCGAAACAGACGACGAAAGCGTGACATCGGATTGATCCTGGCCGTTTCGGGGCTTGGCGCGCCGTGGAGAGTCGCGCAGTATATATATGGATCGGCCGGGCGGCCGCGGGGCGCTCGGTCCAGAGGGGTGACGTTCTACGTCAAGACGTGACCGAACGCGCAATGCGACACGCTTTGGCGTGCCGCTTGTTGCCATTCGGTAAAAACTCCGTTATTTAATGCACCGGGGCACGAAGCGCACGTAAGCGCCCGTGACATGGGGAGAAAAGCGTGGGGCTCATCACAAAAAGCCAGGCACCGCTGGTCGGGGTCGATATCAGCTCGACAGCGGTCAAGCTGCTGCAGCTGTCGCGGTCGGGTGACCGCTATCGGGTCGAGCACTACGCCGTCGAGCCGCTGCCACCCAATGCGGTGGTCGAAAAGGGCATCGTCGAGGTCGAGGCCGTTGGCGAGGCGATCCGCCGCGCGATGGCGCGTTCGGGCAGCAAGGCCAAGCATGCGGCCGCGGCCGTTGCGGGCTCCGCCGTCATCATCAAGCTGATTCCGATGCCGGCCGACCTCGACGAAGAGGAAATGGAGTCCCAGGTCGAGCTCGAGGCGGTCAACTACATTCCGTACCCGATCGAAGAAGTGAACCTTGATTTCGAGGTGCTCGGTCCGATGCCGGGCAACACCGAGATGGTGCAGGTGATGCTGGCCGCGTCGCGTTCTGAAAGCGTCGAGATGCGCGCCTCCGCCCTCGAACTCGGCGGCCTTGCCGCCAGGGTCATGGACGTCGAGGCCTTCGCGATCGAGAACGCGTTCTCGCTGCTGGCGAACACGCTCAACGTACCGCGCGACGGCATCGTGGCCCTGGTCGACGTCGGCGCGACCATGACCACGCTCAGCATCCTGCGCAACGACCGCAGCCTGTACACCCGCGAGCAGGTCTTCGGCGGCAAGCAGCTCACCGACGAAGTCATGCGCCGCTACGGGCTGTCCTACGAGGAAGCCGGGCTGGCCAAGCGCCAGGGCGGACTGCCGGAAAGCTACGAGGTCGAGGTGCTGGAGCCGTTCAAGGAGGCGCTGGTCCAGCAGATCAGTCGCCTGCTGCAGTTCTTCTACGCCGGCAGCGAGTTCAATCGCGTCGACCAGGTGGTGCTGGCCGGGGGCTGCGCCTCCATCGCGGGCATCTCGGAGATGGTCGAGGAGCAGCTTGGCGTGCAGACCGTGGTCGCCAATCCGCTTGCGCAGATGACCCTGGGTCCGCGCGTGCAGGCCCATGCGCTGGCTCAGGATGCGCCCGCCCTGATGATTGCCTGCGGACTGGCCCTGAGGAGCTTCGACTGATGGCCCGCATCAACCTCCTGCCGTGGCGCGCCGAACGCCGCAAGCAGCGACAGAAGGAATTCGGCGTCATGCTGGCCTTCGCCGCGCTGGCCGGCGTGCTGCTCTGGTTCCTGGTCAACGGCTACTACAACGCGCAGATCGACGGCCAGAACACGCGCAACACCTATCTCAAGGACCAGATCCAGCAGGTCGAGGCGCGCATCACCGAGATCGACGAACTCGACCGCCAGAAGGCGCGCCTGCTGGCGCGCAAGGAAGTGATCGAGCAGCTGCAGGCCAACCGCTCGCAGATGGTCCATCTGTTCGACTCGCTGGTGCGGACCATTCCCGATGGCGTGGTGCTCACCAATATCAAACAGGTCGGCGAGAAGCTGACGCTGGAGGGCCGCTCGCAGTCCAATGCGCGCGTCAGCACCTACATGCGCAACCTCGAGGGCTCGGGCTGGATGACCAAGCCGGACCTCTCGATCATCGAAGCCCGCGACGGCGTGGCAGGCCTGCCCTACGCCTTCACCCTGGCCGTCGAGCTTGCCAACCCCAACGCGCCGAAGGACGAGGACGGCGACGGCATTCCGGATGCGGTTCCGCCGGTTGATTCCGCGGACGCCGCAACGCCTGCCGGCATCGCCCCCGATGCGTCGCCGGAGGCCGCCGGAGCTGCCGATGCCGCGCCTGCCGCCAACGCCGAACCCGCCGTCGAGGCCCCCGTGGACGCCGAAGAAGCCGTGCCGGCCGCTGAAGAAGGAGCCGCATCGTGAGCAAGCGCAAGATGTCGCTCAAGGAACTTGATTTCAACAACATCGGTTCCTGGCCGCGCGAGTACAAGATCGGTTTCTGCACGATCGTCGGCCTGCTGATCTTCGGCCTGGCGTGGTGGGTGTTCACCCGTGAAAAGGGCGACCAGCTCGAAGGCCTGGAGCGCACCGAGTCCGACCTGCGCGCCGAATTCGAGACCAAGCAGGGCCGCGCCGCCAACCTGGAGCCGCTCAAGCTCCAGCTGGCGCAGATGGAACAGCAGCTGCAGCAGATGCTGCGCCAGCTGCCCAGCCGCACCGAGATGCCCGACCTCATCGTCGACATCTCGCAGACCGCGCTGGCCACCGGCATCCAGAACGAGCTTTTCCAGCCCGGTCCGGAAACCCCCAAGGAGTTCTACGCCGAGAAGCCGATCGCGCTGCGCATGGTCGGCAGCTACCACCAGTTCGGCGCCTTTGTCAGCGGCGTGGCCTCGCTGCCGCGCGTGGTGATCATGACCATGCACGACATCCAGCTGCGTCCGCGCGGTGCCGACAAGGATCCGCGTGTCGGCATCCGCGCCAACTCGCCGCTCGAACTGGCCGGCACGGTGAAGACCTATCGCTACCTGGACGAGGAAGAAGCCGCTGCCCAGGAAGCCGCGGCCGCTGCAGCCGGGGGGAGCCGCTGACATGCGCATGACATCAAACGCCATCCGCGGGCTGGCCCTGGTCGCGGCCATCGCGGCAGTGGTCGGCTGCGGCCGCGGCATCACCAGCGAGCCCGGCGGCGCGCCGAACCTGGAGGAGTGGGCCGCCAACGTCCGCGCCCGTCCTGCGCCACCGCTTGACCCGTTGCCGGTGATGCAGCAGTTCGAGACCTTCGAATACGCGGCACAGGGCATGCGCGATCCGTTCAGCGCCGCCTTCAGCAACGAAGGTGGTGGCAGCGGGCCGCGGCCCGACTCCAATCGCCGCAAGCAGACGCTCGAGCAGTTCCCGCTCGACAGCCTGGACATGGTCGGGTCGCTTGGCGCGGGCAACAGTTTGAAGGCGCTCGTGATGGCGCCGGACAAGGTCACCTACCAGGTCGGCCCGGGTGTGTACATGGGCCAGAACGACGGCCGCGTCACCAGCGTTACCGATGACCGCATCGAACTCGTGGAACTCGTGCCCGATGGCTCGGGTGGCTGGCTGGAACGGCCGGCCTCGATTGCGCTCGAAGACAATTGATTAGGGGAAGCCAGATGACGTTCACCAACGCGCAACGCCGTTCGCCCACCCAGCGGGCACTTCCGCTCCGGGCAGGCGCCTGCGGTCTCCTCGCCGGCCTGCTTGGCGCCTTCGGGACGGTCAGCGCCGCTCCGAACCCGGGCGTGCCCGTGGCCAGCTTCGCCCAGTCGTCCGTGGTGGCGACGGATCCGGCGAAGCAGGTCCCGGCCGAAGTGGCCGTGGCCGACATCGACTTCAAGCGCGGCGACGGCGGCGCGGGGCGACTCGTGCTCCGCTTCGACGGCGAAGGTGCGGCGCCGGACCTGCGTACCGAAGGCGGTGCCGTGATCATCAACGTCGGCAACGCGTCGCTGCCGGCCTCGCTGCAGCGGCCGCTGAACGTCACCGACTTCGCGACTCCGGTGCAGCGGATCGATGCCAACCAGGGCGCCAAGGGCACCCAGATCGTGCTCAGCACGCAGGGGGCGTTCGAGCCGCTGGCCTACCAGACCGGCCGCGACTACATCGTCGAGATCGTGCCGCGCGCCGAAGCGCCGAACCGCGCCGTGGGCGCAGCCGCCGCCAATACCGTGGCGGCCACCGGCCAGGTCGTCGCTGGCCAGGCCGCGCAGGGCGAGACCCGCGCGTATCGCGGCCGTCCGGTCACGTTCAACTTCCAGGACGTTCCGGTGCGCACCGTGCTGCAGCTGATCGCCGAGCTGTCCGACCTCAACATCGTCGCCAGCGACAACGTCACCGGCAACGTCACCCTGCGCCTGATCAACGTGCCGTGGGACCAGGCGCTGGACATCGTGCTGCAGGCCAAGTCGCTGGACAAGCGCCGCAGCGGCAACGTGGTCTGGGTGGCGCCGCAGGTGGAGATCGCGAAGTTCGAGCAGGACATTGCCAATGCCCGGATCGCGCTCGAAGAGAGCGCGGAGATGGCCACCCAGTACATCCCGATTTCCTATGGCAGTGCGGAAGACATCGCAAAATTGCTCACCGACGAAAGCAAGACTGGTCAAGGGGGTGGAAGTCAAGGGGCGTCCAGTCGTGGCTTCCTGTCTTCGCGCGGCAGCCTCAGTTTTGATCGCCGCACGAACACCCTGCTGGTGATCGACATTCCCAAGCGCGTGGAGGAGATCCAACGCGTGGTGAATGAGCTCGACAAGCCCGTCGATCAGGTGGTGATCGAAGCGCGGATCGTGATTGCCAACGAATCTTTCGCACGTGACCTGGGCTCTCGTTTTGGCGTCCGGGCGGAGAAAGATCGTCTGATCACATCTGGTTCGCTTGAGGGCAATCAAGCACCTGGAGGGGGGTGGAGCGAGCAGACGCTGAACACCAATTTCGGTCTCGGAGACCTGAATCCGGGTTCGATCGCTTTCACTATCCTCGGGAACACCATTGACTGGGACTTGGAGCTGCAAGCTCTGCAACAGGAGCAGCGGGGCGAAGTAGTTTCCAACCCGCGTGTAGTCACCAGCAATCAGCGCGAGGCGATCATCCGTCAGGGACGCGAGGTGGGGTACCTAACCATCCAGGCCAGCCAGGGACAGAGCCAGCCCAGCGTCCAGTTCAAGGAAGCTCTGCTTGAACTCAAGGTTACGCCGACGATTACATCTGATGGGCGCGTATTCCTGACCCTTGCCGTCAAGAAGGATGAGGTGGAGGACTACACTACAATCGCGGGCTATGGTTCTATTCCGAACCTCGCGAAGCGCGAAGTGACCACTGCGGTATTGATCGAAGACGGTCAAACGGTAGTGATTGGCGGTGTCTATGAGTTCGAGGACCGCAATTCCGTGTCCAAGGTGCCGTTCCTGGGCGACCTGCCGATCCTCGGCAACCTGTTCAAGACCAAGAGCCGTTCCAAGGCCAAGGCCGAGCTGCTGATCTTCGTGACTCCGCGCGTGCTGCGCGTGGCGCCACGCGGATACTGATTTCTTTCAAGCCAGTGTGATGCGCGACGGGGCCCATCGGGCCCCGTCGCCGTTTCAGTGACCGGCGGCCCTTGAACCAATCCCCCCGGTTGGAGTCAAACTGGTCCCGGCGCAGCCCGCGCCGCAGACCGGCTTTCCATGGAAACGACCAGCGACGAAGGTGTCCGCCTCCACGGCCTTTTCTCCAGCCTCCGCGACGCGCTCGCGGAAGAGATCATCGGCCAGGCGGCCCTTGTCGAACGCCTGCTGATCGCCCTGCTCGCAGACGGCCACCTCCTGGTCGAAGGCGCGCCCGGCCTGGCCAAGACCAGCGCCATCCGCGCGCTTGCCGCGCGCGTAGAAGCCGACTTCGCCCGCGTCCAGTTCACCCCCGACCTGCTGCCGGGGGACCTGACCGGGACCGAGGTCTGGCGCCCGCAGGACGGCCGCTTCGAGTTCCTTCCCGGCCCCGTCTTCCACTCGCTGCTGCTGGCCGACGAGGTCAACCGCGCTCCGGCCAAGGTGCAGTCGGCGCTGCTCGAGGCGATGGGCGAGCGCCAGGTGACCGTAGGTCGACAGACCTATGCGCTGCCGCCGCTGTTCCTGGTGATGGCGACCCAGAACCCGATCGAGCAGGAAGGCACGTTCCCGCTGCCGGAAGCGCAGCTCGACCGTTTCCTGATGCACGTTCGCGTCGGCTATCCGGACGCCGGGGCCGAGACCGCGATTTTGCGCCTGGCGCGCGAGCGCGCGATTGCGATGCTGGAGGCGCCGTCGGTTCCCGCCGAACGCATCTCGCAGGCCGATGTGATGGCCGCGCGCTCCGCCGTGCTGGCGCTGCACATGGCGCCAGCGGTCGAGCGCTACCTGGTCGAGATCGTGTTGGCTTCGCGCGACGCTGCGCGCTACGACGAAGCGCTTGCACCGCGCATCGCCTGGGGTGCCAGCCCGCGCGGCTCGATCGCGCTGGAGCGCTGCGCACGCGCCCACGCCTGGCTTGCGGGGCGTGACTTCGTGACTCCGGACGACGTGCGCGCGGTCGCGCCCGACGTCCTCCGCCACCGCGTGCTGCCCAGCTATGAGGCGACCGCCGAGGGCTGGGACGGCGAGCGCCTGGTGCAGGCCCTGCTGGCGCTGGTGCCGCTGCCGTGATCCACGGCCCCGTGGTCGATGCCGTGCGCGGGCGATTGCGGGCCCGCGTCGGAGCGCCGCCGGAGACTCCAGCACCGGTAGGGAACTCGATACACGAGGGTGATGGCATCGCTCCAACACTTCCCGAGCTGATCGCCCTGCGTGGCCTGGCCCAGGCGCGGGGCGCAGCGCGTCGCGGGGCCGCGGGCCTGCGCGCCCAGGCGCCATCGGTGCTGCGCGGGCGCGGCATGGAATACGCAGAATCGCGCGGCTATGCGATCGGCGACGACGCCCGCCACATCGACTGGCGCCTGACCGCCCGTAGCGGCAAGCCGCACACGAAGCTGTTCCAGGCCGAGCGCGAGCGACTCAGCCTGATCGTGGCCGACACCGCGCCGGCGCTGTACTTCGGCACCCGCGTGCGCTTCAAGTCGGTGCAGGCCGCGCGCGCCGGCGCGATCGCGGCATGGCGCGCGGTGGCCGACGGCGACCGTGTCGCCGCGCTCCGCGGCAGCGATGCTTCACCGCCGGTACCCGCGGCGTCCGGCGCGCGCGGCGCGCTGCGAGTCCTGGACGCCCTGGTGCGCTGGTATGCACGACCGCCCGATGCCGACGCGGGCCTCGATGTCGCCCTCGACCATGCCCGCCGCCTGCTGCGCCCGGGATCGCGGCTGCTGGTGCTGGCCGACCCGGCCAGTGTGGCCGCCATTCCCCCCGAGCGCTGGCCGGCGCTGGCCGCGCACAGCCAGGTCGTGGTGCTGCTGCTGACCGATCCGTTGGAAACTGCACCGCCCGAAGCCCTGCTTGCGTTCGCAGCCGGGGGAGCGGGGCAGGCGTCCGGCCCGCGCATCGACGTGGACCTGGCCGCCGATGCCGAGCGCCGGCGCTGGCAGGAGGCGTTCGCCGGCAGCGTGTCGGCCACGGTCGCGGCCCTGGCCGCGCGCGGCGTCCGCGCGATACCGCTGTCGTCCGACGCGCCAAGCGACGCCTGGCTCGCGGCCACAGGGGCGGGGCGCGGCTGATGGACGACGGGCTGGTCCTGCGCGACATCCACCTGTCGACGGCCCCGCCGTGGTGGCCGCCGGCACCGGGCTGGTGGATGCTGGCCGCAGCGCTGCTGCTCGTGCTGGCCGCGAGCATCGCCTGGCGCTGGTGGCGTGCCCGGCGCCGTCGCCGGCTTCAGGCCCTGTTCGACGCCGAGGTGGACGCCGCGGCAGGACCCGCCGCGTCCGTCGCCGCGATCTCGGCCTTGCTGCGCCGCGCGGCGCGGCTGCGCGACCCCGCGGCGGATCGCCTGGAAGGCCAGGCCTGGCTCGCGTTCCTGGATGCCGGCCGCGAGGCGACGCGCTTTGATGGCGCCCGTGGGACCCTGCTGGTTGAAGGCCCGTTCCGGCGTGACGCGGATGCTGCGGAGGTGGCCGACCTGCGCCACGTCGCACGCGAGCGCTTCGTCGAATGGATGGAGGGCCGCAAATGAGTGCGCTGTCGTCCGCCTGGCCGGCGTTCGCGGGCTTCGCCTGGCCCTGGCTGCTGCTCGCGCTGCCGCTGCCCCTGCTGTTGCGCGCTCTGCTGCCGCCGCTGCGCGACACCGGACCGGCGCTGCGCGTGCCCTGGGCCGCGCGCCTGGCAACGATCGCGGCCCCGTCCGGTCTGCGCAGGAGCACGGCCGGACAGCCGTGGCTGGCCTGGCTCGGCTGGGCGCTGCTGTGCCTGGCCGCGGCCCGCCCGCTGGCGTGGGGCGAGGTCGTGCAGCCGCCGCACAGCGCGCGCGAACTGATGCTTGCCGTTGATCTCTCGGCAAGCATGGGCGAGCGCGACATGCTGGTCGGCAACGAAGTGGTCGATCGGCTTGCCGCGGCCAGGGCGGTGATCGCCGACTTCCTCGACCGGCGCGAGGGCGACCGCGTCGGCCTGCTGGTATTCGGCCGCGGCGCCTACGTGCTGGCGCCGGCCACCGCCGACCTCGGCACCGTGCGCGAACAGCTGCTGGCGACCGAGGTCTCGCTGGCCGGCCGTGAAACCGCCATCGGCGATGCGATCGGGCTCGGGGTCAAGCGCCTGCAGGCACAGCGCGAAGGCGAGCGCGTGCTGGTGCTGCTCACCGATGGCGTCAACACCGCCGGCGCCCTCGATCCGCTGAAGGCCGCTGAAATCGCCCGCGATGAGGGCGTGCGCATCCACACCATCGCCTTCGGCGGCAGCGGGGAACAGCTGTCGGTGTTCGGCTTCCGCCTGCCGTCGGGCGGCAGCGAGATCGACGAGGAGTCGCTGGCCCGGATTGCGGAGATGACCGGTGGCCGCAGCTTCCGCGCCCGCGACACCGAAGCCCTGGCCGGCATCTATGCCGAAATCGACCGCATTGAACCGGTCGAGGCGCCGGGCGAGGCCATGCGCCCCCGCCTCGAGCGCTACCACTGGCCGCTGGCCCTGGCGCTGTTCGCCGGTCTGCTTGCGGCCGCGCTGGCGTGGCAGAGGGGTGGACGATGACGCTGCCGTTCGCCGACCTCCAGTTCCTGCGCCCGGCCTGGCTGCTGGCGCTGCTGCTCCTGCCGCTGCTGGCCTGGGCGTGGAGGCAGCGCGCGCGCCGGCGCAGCGGCTGGCGCACGGCGGTCGATGCACATCTTCTGCCGCACCTGCTCGATGCACGCGGCGGCGGGCGCGACAGCTCGCTGGCCGGCCTCGCCACGCTCGCGGGCCTGGCCGTGATGATCGTCGCCCTCGCCGGACCAGGCTGGCGCGGCGTGCCGCAGCCGCTGCAGGGCGGCGGCAGTGCCCTGGTGATCGTGCTCGACCTGTCCAGCGCGACCCTGGCCAACGACCTCCAGCCTTCGCGCCTGGCGCAGGCCCGCGCCAGGATCGACGCCCTGCTGCACGCGCATGCCGGCGAGGTTGCGCTGGTGGCCTACGCCGACGATGCCTTCGTGGTCTCGCCGGTCACCTCCGATCCCGACAACGTCGCCGTCTTCCTCGATGCCCTGGCACCCGAGGTGATGCCGGTGGATGGCCAGCGACCCGAGCGCGCCATCGACCGCGCGCGCGAACTGCTGGCCCAGGCCGGCCATGCCCGCGGCGACATCCTGCTGCTGGCCCCGGAGGCCGGACGCGCTGCCGTTCGCGCCGCGACCCGCGCCGCGGCCGACGGCTATCGCGTCTCGGTGCTGGCGATGGGCTCCGAAGCCGGTGCCGGCTATCGCGGCCGCGACGGCGAGATCCATCGCAGCGCACTCGACCCCGGGTCCCTGCGCGCGCTGGCCGCGGCAGGAGGAGGCCGCGTCCACGGCTGGGACGAAGCGCCGGGGCAGGTCCTCGCCGCGCTGGGCGGCGAGCGCGGTGCAGGCGCAGGTGCCGGGACCGCCGATGCATCGCGCGGCCTGGTGCGCGAGGACGGCGGCTACTGGCTGCTGCCGCTGGCGATGCTCCTGCTGCTGGCCGCCTTCCGGCGCGGCGGCGTGCTCGCGGTGCTGGCGCTTTGCATGGTGCTGCCGATGCTGCCGATGCAGCCGGCCCTCGCAGCCGGCACCGGGCCGCCTGCGGCCGATGCCTGGCGCCGTGCGGACCAGGCCGCACACGCACGCAGCGTCGAAGCCGAGGCCGCCTATCGCGAAGGCGACTTCGCCGCCGCGGCGCGCGGCTTCGACGACCTGCCGGGCGCCGACGCCGCCTACAACCGCGGCAATGCCCTGGCCCGCGCGGGCCGCTACGAAGAGGCGATCACCGCTTACGACGACGCCCTGCGCGAAGCCCCCGACATGCCCGACGCGGTGGCCAACCGCGCCGCTGTCAAAGCCGTGATGGACCGCGAGCCGCCGAGCGGCGGCGCCGGCGGCGGCGACATGCCTCCCGATGGCGGCAAGGGCGACCGGGGCGCGGGCGACGAGGCCGGTGACCGCGGCGATGACGGACGCGCCCCGCCCGATGACGACGCGGGCAAAGAGCCGGAGGGTGACCAGTCCGCGCCACAGCCGCAGCCGCCCGGGGATGCCGACGCGGACGCCGGACCGCCACCTGCGGCTGACGACGACAGCGACGCCGATGCCCGCGCCCGCCAGCAGGCCGCCGATGACGCCCAGCGCGAAGCCATGCAGCGTGCCCTCGACGCCGGCACCGCGCGCGGTGCCGGCAGCGAAGCGGACGACCAGCACAACGCGTCCGAACGCAGCGAGTCCACCGCAGCCGACGAGCGCGAACAGGCCAACGCCGCCTGGCTGCGCCGCGTGCCCGACGACCCCGGGGCGCTGCTGCGCGCCCGCTTCCGCAACGAACACCTGCGCCGCCGCGCCGGGGAGCGCTGACCGCATGCCCATCCTGTCCAAGGCCTTCCGCCGGCCGCTCACGCTGCTCCTGCTGCTGGCCATGCTCGTCCCCGGCCTCGCCCACGCCGAGGTCCGCGCCTGGCTGGATCGCGACGGCATCGAACTCGGCGAGACCGTCACCCTCAACGTCGAGACCGACGGCGGCGGCCGTCCGGACTACGCGCCGCTCGAGGACGACTTCCGCATCGAACAGCGCAGCAGCCGCCAGTCCTTCGTGCAGCGCGGCGGGCAAACGGTTGCCCGCACGCTGTACGCGGTGGCGCTGCAGCCGCAGCGCGAGGGCAGGATCACGATCCCGGCGCTGCGGGTCGGCAGCGAACGCACCGCGCCCATCGTGCTTACGGTCACCGCCGCGCGCGCGGCGCCGGCCCGCGCACGCGGACCGGCCTACATCGAGGCCGAGGTCGACGACACCGCGCCCTATGTGCAGCAGACCGTGGGGCTGCGCCTGCGGCTGTACTACGCGGCGCAGCTGGTGTCCGGACAGCTGGACCAGCCGGAACCCGATGGCGCGTCCCTGCAGCGCGTCGGCAGCGACCTGCAGTACACGCGGGAGGTCGATGGCCGCCGCTTCCAGGTGGTCGAACGCAACTACCTGCTGGTGCCCGAGCGCAGCGGCCGGATCGAGCTGCCCCCGGCGCGCTTCCGCGGCCGCGGCGTGGGCGGCTGGCTCGACGACCTGTTCGGTGACGGCCAGCGTGCACTGGCCGCCGACGGCCCGGCGATCGTGCTGGACACGAAGCCGATACCCGACGCGGCGGTCCGGCCCTGGCTGCCCCTGCACGGGCTGCAGCTGCGCTGGCTGGAGACGCCCACCGCGGCGCGCGCGGGCGATGCGTTCACGGTCGAACTGGAGCTGGTCGCCGATGGCGCGATCGCCGCCCAGGTCGAGCCGCCGGTGCTCGGCGCCGACCAGGGCGCGCAGGTGTTCCCCGAACCCGCGCAGCACGACGAGACCGTCGAGGACGGCCGGCCACGCGTGCGCATGGTGCGCCGCTTCTCGATCCTGCCCGCGCGCGAGGGTCGCGTCCGCATCGAGGCGCCGCGCCTGCAGTGGTGGGACGTGGACGCCGATCGCGCCCGCGTGGCGACGCTGCCGCCGCTGGAGCTCGACGTCGCGGCATCGGCATCGGGCGGTGCCGCCACCGCCACGTCGCCGCGCGACGGGGGATGGATGCGCGTGCCCGGCGTGCAGGGAGAAGTGCGCACCTGGGCGCTGGCGACGGTGGCGTTCGCGCTGCTGTGGCTCTTGACCCTGGGCTGGGCGCTGGGCCTGCGGCAGCGTGCGGGTGCCAGTGCAAGCGTCCGGGACGGGGCCGGGGAACCGGACGCCGGCGCCACGCCGGGTCGCCGCGCGGGGCCATCGCCCATGCTCCGCAAGGCGCTCGATACCGGCGACCTGGGCGATGTTGCCGACGCCCTGTGCGCGCTGGCCTCGCCGCCCGCCGCCGACCTCGACGCGCTGTCGCGAAGGCTGGCGGCCGGTCCGCAGCGCGACGCGATCGCCGGGCTGCAGTGCGCGCGCTGGGGCCAGGGCGAAGGCACCGCGGCGCAGGCCCGCGCCGCGGTGCGCGAGGCCTTCGCGCGCGGACCCGACTGGGTGGCGCAAGACCCCGGCGCCGATGGACCGCTGCCGCCGCTCTATCCGCGCTGAAATGCCGCGGCGGGGCGCTTTGCTAAGCTCCGCCGTCCACACCGTTCCGGGGAACACCGCATGACCGAGCCGACCGCGCCCAGCCGCCAGCGCATGCCGCTGCACTGGAAGATCGCCATCGGCTTCGTCGCCGGCCTGGTCCTCGGCCTGTTCGTGCACTACGTCGCCGGTGCCGATGCCGCCTGGGTGCAGGGCCTGACGCGCTACGTGACCCAGCCGCTGTCGACCCTGTTCCTCAGCCTGATCTTCATGATGATCGTGCCGCTACTGTTTTCCGCGCTGGTGGTCGGCGTCTCGGAGATGGGCGACGTGAAGTCGCTCGGGCGCATCGGCTGGCGCACCCTGGTCTGCACCGTGCTGTTCTCGGGCATCGCCGTGCTGCTGGGCCTGGTGATGGTGAACGTGTTCAAGCCTGGCGAGGGCGTCGATCCGGTGCTTGCGCAGCAGCTTCTGAGCGAGGGCGCCGAGCGCGCCGCGGCCATCGTCCGCGACAGCGGCGAGCAGCCCTCGGGCATGCAGATGCTGCTCGACATCGTGCCGCAGAACGTGGTCGGCGCGGCGGCCAACAACGCCAACATCCTGGCGCTGATGTTCTTTGCGCTGATGTTCGGCATCGGCGTCGTGATGAGCCCGGATACCGCGCCGATCCGCACGCTGCGCCGCGGCATCGAAGGCATCTTCGAAATATCGATGACCCTGATCGGCCTGATCATCCGCATGGCCCCGGTGGCGGTGTTCTGCTTCATGTTCAACCTCGCGGCGCTGTTCGGCTGGGACCTGCTGCTGCGCCTGGGCGCCTTCGTGCTGGTGGTGGTCGGGGCGCTGTTCCTGCACATGGTGGTGACCTATTCGCTTGCGCTGAAGTTCATCGGCGGCTATTCGCCGCTGAAGTTCTTCAAGGGCGTGCAGGAAGCGATGCTGATGGCGTTTTCCACCGCGTCCAGCAACGCCACGCTGCCGACGGCGCTGAAGGTGGCCGACGAGGAGCTGCACCTGCCGTCGAAGGTCTCGCGCTTCGTGCTGACCATCGGCGCCACCGCCAACCAGAACGGCACCGCGCTGTTCGAGGGCGTGACGGTGATCTTCCTGGCGCAGTTCTTCGGCGTGGACCTGACGCTGGGCCAGCAGTTCATGGTGATGCTGGTCTGCATCCTCGGCGGCATCGGCACCGCCGGCGTGCCCTCGGGCTCGCTGCCGGTGGTGGCGCTGATCTGCGCGATGGTCGGCGTGCCGCCGGAAGGCATCGGCCTGATCCTGGGCGTGAACCACTTCCTGGACATGTGCCGGACCACGGTGAACGTGACCGGCGACCTCGGCATCGCCGCGATCGTGTCGAAGGGCGAGGCGGACGCGCCGCTCGACCTCGCCCCGGACACCCCCGAAGCCACAGCCTGACAGTAGGAGCAGCTATAGCTGCGACCGAACCAATCGGTCGAGCCAATTTTCGTCCGGCGGAGACCTCGGTCGCAGCTATAGCTGCTCCTACCGAGGGGCGCTCCGGGCGGAGCGAGGCGGCGAGGCGGCGAGGGGAGGCGGCAGGCGGCTGCAGTCGCCCGCGGGAGACTCCGCGGGCAGGGGGTGGGACAATGACGGCTTCGCCCGCCGTCCCCAGCCGCCCGAGACCCCATGACCAGCCCCAGCCGCCGCGACCTCGCCAATGCCATCCGCATCCTCGCCATGGACGCCGTCCAGGCGGCCAACTCCGGCCATCCCGGCATGCCCATGGGCATGGCCGACATCGCCGAAGTGCTGTGGAACGACTACCTGAACCACAATCCGGGCAACCCGAAGTGGTTCAACCGCGACCGCTTCGTGCTGTCCAACGGCCATGGCTCGATGCTGCAGTACGCGCTGCTGCACCTGTCCGGCTACGACCTGCCGCTGGAAGAGCTGAAGCACTTCCGCCAGCTCGGCCACCGCACCCCGGGGCATCCGGAAAACTTCGTCACCGGTGGCGTCGAAACCACCACCGGGCCGCTGGGCCAGGGCTTCGCCAACGCCGTCGGCTTCGCGCTGGCCGAGAAGCTGATGGCGCAGCGCTTCAACCGCCCCGAGCACGCGGTGGTCGACCACCGCACCTGGGTGTTCATGGGCGACGGCTGCCTGATGGAAGGCATCAGCCACGAGGCCGCCTCGCTCGCCGGCACCTGGGGCCTGGGCAAGCTGGTGGCGTTCTGGGACGACAACCACATCTCGATCGACGGCGACACCGCGGGCTGGTTCACCGACGACACCCCGGCGCGCTTCGAGGCCTACGGCTGGCGCGTGATCCGCGACGTCGACGGCCACGATGCGGATTCGATCAAGGCCGCGATCGACAAGGCGATGCAGCACGACGACAAGCCCGTACTGGTCTGCTGCCGCACCACCATCGGCTTCGGCTCGCCGGCCAAGGCGGGCAAGGAGTCCTCGCACGGTGCGCCGCTGGGCAAGGACGAGATCGCCGCCACGCGCAAGGCGCTGGGCTGGGAACACGGCGACTTCGAGATCCCGCAGGCGATCCGCGACGGCTGGCGCGCGAACAACGCCGGCACCGTGCGCGAAGAGCAGTGGAACCGGATGTTCGACGGTTACGCGCAGCGCCATCCGGAGCTGGCCGCGGAGCTGACCCGCCGCTCGCACGGCGATCTCCCGGACGGCTTCTCCGCCGCCGCTGACGCGTACATCGCCAAGCTGCAGGCCGAGAGCCCCAAGGTTGCCTCACGCAAGGCCTCGCAGATGGCCATCGAAGCCTTTGCGCCGCTGCTGCCGGAGCTCGTCGGCGGTTCGGCCGACCTTGCCGGCTCGAACCTCACCCTGTGGAGCGGCAGCAAGTCCGTGGCCGGTGACGATCCCGACGCCAACTACATCTATTACGGCGTGCGCGAGTTCGCGATGACCGCGATCTCGAACGGTCTTGCGGTGCACGGCGGCTTCATCCCCTACGACGCCACCTTCCTGGTGTTCAGCGACTACGCCCGCAACGCCGTGCGCATGAGCGCGCTGATGGGCGCGCACGCGATCCACGTCTACACCCACGACTCCATCGGCCTGGGCGAGGACGGCCCGACGCACCAGCCGATCGAACACATGGCGAGCCTGCGCTACATCCCCGGCAACGACGTCTGGCGCCCCTGCGACGCGGTTGAATCCGCGGTGTGCTGGAAGGCCGCCATCGAACGCGGCAACGGCCCCAGCTGCCTGGTGTTCTCGCGCCAGAACCTTGCGCCGCAGGCGCGTGACGCCGCCCAGGTCGCGGCGATCGCGCGCGGTGGCTACGTGCTGAAGGATTCGGTCGGCGCGCCTGAAATCATCCTGATCGCCACCGGTTCGGAAGTCGGCCTTGCGATGGATGCCGCCGCGCAGCTCGGCGACACCGTGCGCGTGGTGTCCATGCCCTCCAGCGACGTCTTCGATCGCCAGGACGCGGCCTGGCGCGAATCGGTGCTGCCGAACGGATGCCGCAAGCGCGTCGCGGTCGAAGCCGGCGTGTCCGACTTCTGGCGCAAGTACGTGGGCCTGGACGGCGCGGTGATCGGCATCGACCGCTTCGGTGCCAGCGCGCCGGCCGAGGTGCTGTTCCCGCACTTCGGCTTCACCGTCGAAGCGGTGGTCGCTGCCGCGCGCGCGCTGTAAGGCGCGCGGGGAGCACGGCGACATGGCACAGCGTGAGTGGGTGGCGCGCGCCATCCATACCATCGAGGCCGACTTCAACCGCTCGGCCGATACCCACCTGATCCCGCTGGCGCTGCCCGGCTATCCGGGGGTCGATGTCTATCTCAAGGACGAGTCCAGCCACCCCACCGGCAGCCTCAAGCACCGGTTGGCGCGCTCGCTGTTCCTGTACGCGCTGGCCAACGGCTGGCTGCGCGAAGGGCGGCCGGTGGTCGAGGCGTCCAGCGGTTCGACCGCGGTCTCGGAAGCGTATTTCGCGCGCCTGCTGGGCCTGCCCTTCATCGCCGTGATCCCGGCGTCGACCTCGCCGGAGAAGATCGCCGCGATCGAGTTCCACGGCGGTCGCTGCCAGCTGGTCGACACCGCCTGCGGCCTGGACGCCGAGTCGCATCGCGTGGCACAGGAGACCGGCGGGCACTTCATGGACCAGTTCACCTACGCCGAGCGCGCCACCGACTGGCGCGCGAACAACAACATCGCCGAGTCGATCTTCCGGCAGATGGCCGAAGAGCCGCACCCGGTGCCGGCGTGGATCGTGTGCAGCCCCGGCACCGGCGGCACCGCCGCCACCCTGGGTCGCTACGCGCGCTATCGCCGCCACGACACCCGCGTGCTGTGCGCGGACCCGCAGGAGTCGGTGTTCCACCGGGCCTACCGCGCGGCGCTGGCCGACGAGCCCTGGCGCGAGTTCACCCATCCCTGCGGCTCGCGGGTGGAAGGCATCGGCCGGCCGCGCGTGGAGGCGAGCTTCATCCCCAGCTGCATCGACGGCATGGTCAAGGTGCCCGACGCGCTGGCGCTGGCCGGAATGCGCCACGTCAGCGCCACGCTGGGCCGGCGCGTGGGCGGCTCCACCGGCACCAACTTCGTCGGCGTGCTGCACGCGGCGCGGCGCATGCGCGAGGAAGGCCGCGACGGTTCGATCGTCACCATCCTCTGCGACGCCGGCGACCGCTACGCCCACAGCTACTACGCGCCGGCCTGGTACGCGACAAACGGCATCGACACGGAGGACTCCGACGCCGCGATCGCCGCCGCTGTCGCGGGTGGTGGCATCGAAGGCCTGGATCCCCTCGGCGAAGCCTGACCGGTATCGGCTCGCCCAGGCCCGACCCGCAGCGCTCCACGAAGCCGCACCTGTAGGAGCAGCTATAGCTGCGACCCCTCCGCCGCGCCACCGTCGAAAACCCGTCGCGACGGTCCGCCCCGGGCACTTGACATCACGAACATTTACGTCTGTAATCGATCTCAAGGTTTACAGGTGTAATCGATATGTCGATCAGCGATGCCGAAGCCGTGGTGATGGAAGTCCTCTGGAGCGCGCACCCGCTCGCCGCCGAAGACGTGGTGGCGCGCCTGTCCGGGCAAAGCGACTGGGCCGAGCCGACCATCAAGACCCTGCTCAACCGCCTGCTGAAGAAGGGCGCGGTGCGAGCCGAGCGCGACGGCCGGCGCTACCTGTACTCGCCGGTGCTGGGTCGGGAGGCCTGGGTCGCGCAGCAAAGCGAGGGCGTGCTCGACCGCCTGTTTGGAGGCCGCGTGGCACCGCTGGTGGCGCACTTCAGCGAGCGCGGCAAGCTCAGCGCCGATGACATCGCCGAACTGCGGCGACTGGTCGAGGAGCTCGACGATGAGCGCTGACACGCTGTTGCGCTGGCTCGTGGATGGAAGCCTGGCCGCCACGGCCGCCGCCCTGCTGGTGCTTGCGCTGCGGCACCCCCTTCGCCGCGCGTTCGGCGTCCGCGTGGCCTATGGCGCATGGGCACTGGTGCCGCTGTCGCTGGTCGCGGCCTTCCTGCCGCGGCCCGGGGTCGGCCAGGGACTGGTCCCGGAGCTGGTCGCACTGCACCCGGGCGTGCTGGTGGTCGCCCCGGCGGATGGGTCGGCGGCCATGGCCGCGGGCCATGGAATCGACTGGTCATTGCTGCTCGCCGCCGCCTGGCTCTCCGGCGCGGCGTTGGCGGCGTGGCGGGTGGCGCGCCAGCAGCGGCGCTTCGTGGCCGGGCTGGGTCCGCTGGAGCGCGATGCGGCAGGTCATTGGCGCGGCGAGCACGTGCATGGCCCCGCGGTCGTGGGCGCGCTGTGCCCACGCATCGTGCTGCCCATCGATTTCGAGGCCCGCCACGCGGCGGACGAGGCTGCGCTGGTCATCGCCCACGAACGCGCCCATCTCGCGCGCGGCGATACCCGCGCCAACCTGGCGGCCGTGGCGCTGCGTTGCCTGCAGTGGTTCAACCCGCTCATGCACCTGGCCGAGCGGAGCTTCCGCCTCGACCAGGAGCTGGCCTGCGACGCCACCGTGCTCGCGCGCCATCCCCACGCCCGCCGCCGCTACGCGGACGCGATGTTGAACGTGCAGCTGGCCGTCCCTGGACTGCCGGTCGGTTGCCATTGGCAGTCCGCCCAATCCCTGAAGGAGCGAATCCTCATGTTGAAGCGACCACAACCCGGCTCCGGCCGTCGACGGACCGGCCTCGTGGCCCTCGGCCTCGTCCTGTCGGCGTGCAGTTATGCGGCCTGGGCCGTACGCCCGGCGGCGGCCCCCGACGCCCCGCCGCCACCGCCGCAGCCCGCCATCGCGCAGGCACCCGCACCGCCGGTCGCGCCGCCAGCGCCGCCAGCGCCCCCGGCGGCCTCCCGGCCCGCCGATGCACCATCGCCGCCAGCGCCCCCGGCGCCGGCCCGGCCCGCCGCTGCATCGCCGCCTCCGCCGCCTCCACCGCCTGCAGCCCCGGCCATGCCGCCGCCGCGCTACCCGGCCGATGCCGTCGCGGCGGGGCAAGGCGGTCGCGTGGTGCTGAAACTGCTGGTCGACACCGGGGGCCGCGTCAAGGATGTCGTGGTGGAGCAGTCGGAGCCGGCGGGCGTGTTCGATGCCGCCACCGTGGAAGCCGCCAGGACGTGGGTGCTGCAGCCGGCGCTCGAAGACGGCAAGCCCGTGGAGGGCTGGGTGCGTGTCCCGGTCGATTTCGAAGCGCCGGACCCCGTCCCCGGGCCCATGGACGATTAGGTCGGCTGGATGCAGATGGACGTGGGGCGCTGGGGCGCGCGTCAGTCAAGCCGGTGCACGGCCTCGGCCAGCCGGCGCACTTCTTCGGGATGGTGGCTGACGTAGAGCATCGGCAGCCGCACCTCGTCACGGACCCGCTGCAGGTACGGGATCAGCTCCTCGCGGCGCGCCTGGTCGAGCGCGGACAGCGGCTCGTCGAACAGCAGGATCGCCGGCTGCGACAGCAGGGCGCGGCCGATGGCCACGCGCTGCGCCTCGCCGCCGGAGAGGTTGGACGTGCGCCGCGCCAGCAGGGCGCCGATGCCGAGCAGGGCGACCACGGCATCGAGTTCGAAGCGCGGCGTGCCGTCGGCCTGCGCGTGGCGGCCGTAAAGCAGGTTGCCGCGCACGTCGAGGTGCGGGAACAGGCGCGCATCCTGGAACACGTAGCCGACGCGGCGTCGATGCACGGGCAGGTCGATCCGGCGCGCGCTGTCGAACAGCACCCGGCCGTCGACCTCGATGCGCCCGGCGCGTGGCTTCACCAGCCCCGCGATGGCGTTGAGCACCGTGGTCTTGCCGGCACCGGACGGGCCTGTGAGCGCGACCACGCGCGCGCTGTCCTCGATCCGCAGGTGGCGCTGGAAGCGGCCGCGGCGCAGTTCGATGTCGAGGCTCAGCATGCTGCAGCCCCTCCCGGCCGTGCCCGGCTCATGCCTCGTCTCCATCGCCGCGGCGGCCGTGCTGCCGCCGCACCAGCCACTCCGAGGCCAGCAGCGCCAGCAGCGAAATCGCCACTGCGACAATGGCCATCCGCCAGATTCCCAGCTCGCCGCCGGGGACCTGCATCAGCTCGTAGATCGCCGAAGAGATGGTCTGCGTCTCGCCGGGAATGTTGGACACGAAGGTGATCGTGGCGCCGAACTCGCCCAGCGCCTTGGCAAACGCCAGCACGCCGCCGGCGACGATGCCCGGCCAGGCCAGCGGCAGGGTGATGGTGGCGAAGACGCGCCAGGGGCTGGCGCCGAGGGTGGCGGCGGCATGCTCCAGGCGGCGGTCGACCGACTCGATCGACAGCCGGATCGCGCGCACCATCAGCGGGAAGCCCATGATCGCGCTGGCCAGCGCCGCGCCGGTCCAGCGGAACGCGAACGTGATCCCGAAGTGCTCGGCCAGGAAGGCGCCGACCGCACCCTGGCTGCCGAACACCACCAGCAGGGCATAGCCGACCACCACCGGCGGCAGCACCAGCGGCAGGTGCACCAGCGCGTCGAGCAGCGCCTTGCCGGGGAAGCGCCGCCGTGCCAGCAGCCAGGCCAGCGCGATCCCGGCTGGCAGGCTGGCCAGCGCGGCGACACAGGCCACCTTCAGGCTGAGTGCGATCGCTGCGAGTTCGGCGGGGCTGACGTCGGGCATTGCGTGGTCGGCGTTTCGGCTTGGCGCTTCAGCGCAGGCTGAAGCCGTGGCGGGCGAAGATCGCGCGCGCTTCGGCGTCCTGCAGCCAGCGCACGAAGCTGGCTGCGTGCGGATGCCGGCTCGCGGTCACGCGCGCCGCCGGGTAGACGATCTCCGGATGCGACCAGGGCGGGAACGTGGCCAGCACGCGCACCCGCGGTTCGGCCTGTGCGTCGCTGGCGTAGACCACGCCCAGCGGCGCCTCGCCCCGTGCCACCAGCATCAGCGCCGCGCGCACGTTCTCGACGCCGGCCACGCGTGGCTCAAGCGCCTCCCACATGCCCAGGGATTCGAAGCCGGCCCTGGCGTACTTGCCGGCCGGCACGCTGTCGACCATGCCCAGCGCGATGCGCCCGCGTTCGCCCAGCAGCGGACGCAGGTCCAGGCCCTGCTGCAGCTTGACCGCGGCTGGACCGGATGCCGCGGGCGCCACCAGCACCAGGCTGTTGCCGAGCAGCTCGCTGCGGGTCCCGGCGTCGACCAGGCCCTTGCCCTGCAGCTCGTCCATCCATTCGAGGTCGGCGGAGACGAAGACGTCCGCCGGCGCGCCCTGCGCGACCTGCCGCGCGAGCGCGGAGCTGGCGGCGTAGGACACCCGCACCTGCTGCCCGGTGGCAGCGGCGTACGCGTCAGCGGCTTCGTCCATCGACTCCTTGAGGCTGGCCGCGGCGAACACGGTCAGCGGCCCGTCGGCCGCGTGCGCGGAGGCTGCAGCGCACAGTGCGGCAGCGGCGGCGAGCCCGCAAAGGGCGATCATGGCGCGTCGGGACATCAACATCGTCGGGGATCCAAAGGGTGTCCAGCGGGACGTCGAGATAGCGGATGCCGTTACCCCTGCGGTTCGGGCAGGGCACCGGCGCTGCCGGTGCCGGCATGGTGGAACGGGTGGACGACGGTCGCGGCGGTCACGGGACGTTCTTGGGCCGCGCCAGGGCGTAGTTGAGCATCATCGCCAGGCGATAGCCGGCTTCGCGCAGCCGGCGTTCGGCCAGCGGCAGCTGCGCGTCGAGGAAGGCCTCGTCGATCACGTGCGTGCCCTCGGCCGGATAGAGATCGCCGGACTCCACCAGGCGGCAGGATTCAAGCGCCCATTCCAGGGTTGGGCGGTCGGAGGCCAGGGTCGGGTCGTCGGGCAGGGGCTGCAGCAGCAGTTCGGTGGCGTAGGCCTCCGCCCCCAGCGCGCGGCGCTCGATGATGGTGCCGTCCCAGATGCGGTGCATGTTGCTGCCTTCACCGTCCAGGTTCACCTGGTAGTCGTTGCCGCCCTTGTCGTCGCGCATGCTGGCGTGCATCGGCTGGTGCAGGTCGCCGATGAGGTGCACGACCCACTTCAGCGCAGCGGTGCGCGAGGCGTCGTCCTTGTCGCGGTTGGCCAGGACGCCGAACATCAGGTTGGCCTGGGTAACCACGCAGTTGTTGCCCGGACAGTCCTTCGGCGGCTCGAAACCGCAGCGGCCATCGAAGTTGATGTAGTGCCACTTGGCCGTGCGTTTGGCGACTACGGGGTCGGTGTCGCGCAGTTCGTCGGCCCAGGTGGAGATGCCGGCCAGGGTCGGGTCGGGCTCGGCGGCGAGCAGGCGGTCGACCTCGGCGCGGGCCGCGGGCGTGAGGCCGGCCTCGGCGATGCGGGCGACGATGCGGTGGCCTTCGGCGCTCCAGGCCAGGGCGTCGCCGGCGAACAGGGTGCCGGCAAGCGCGAGGAGGGAGAGGTATCGATGCATTCGGGGGGCTCGGTTCGGGTGCATGCGGCGATTCTAGCCGCATGCACCCGCCGAGCCCGCCGGGGCGGATCAGAAGCGCATGACGTAGGCGGCGCCGTAGACCAGCGGGTCGATCTTCGCGCTGCCGAGCTTCGCGCCGTCGAGCTTGACGTCGCTGTCGATGTCCATCCAGCGCACGTCGACGCGGATCGCGCCCTTTTCGCCGAGCTTGAAGTCGACGCCGGCGTGCAGCGCCAGGCCGAAGGAGTCGTCAAGCTCGAGCTTCGAACCCGCAAGCGCGCCGCGGGCGTCTTCGCTGAAAAAGGTGGTGTAGTTCAGGCCCACGCCCAGCAGCGGCGAGATCGTGCCCTGGCCGTTGAAGTGGTACTGCAGGCTGACGGTCGGCGGCAGGTGCTTGGTGCTGCCCACGCGGCCGAGGCCGTCGATGCTGATGTCGTGCTGGAACGGCAGTGCGGCCAGCACTTCCAGGCCCAGGTTGTCGCGCACGAAGTACTCGACGGCGATGGTCGGGCGCGTGCTGGAGCCGATGTCCAGCGGCAGGGTGCCGGCGGCAAGCTTGCCGTTGTCGGAATCCGGGTTGACCTGGTGCGCGCCGACGGCGACGGTCCAGTCGCCGGCGGACTGTGCGAAGGCGGCCGGGGCGGCGAGGGTGCCGGCGACGGCAAGGGCGAGCAGCGGAAGGGAGAGGGAGCGGATGTGGCGGGCCATCGAGGCACCTGTTCTCTGTGGAGGATGCCGCCATGGTCCGCTGTCCCATACGGCGCCGCATTGATCGTGGTCAAGTCCGGGGCCGGACCCGTCCGGGCCTGCTAAAATAGGCGTTCTGCGTGTTCCACCCATCCCTGCCGCGGCGCACGGCACTACGGAGTCAGCATTCCATGGCGATCAAGGTAGGCATCAACGGTTTCGGCCGCATCGGGCGCAACGTCCTGCGTTCGGCGGTGGAGAATTTCGGCAGCGACATCGAGATCGTGGCCATCAACGACCTGCTTGAGCCGGACTACCTGGCCTACATGCTGAAGTACGATTCCGTGCACGGTCGCTTCGACGGCGAAGTGTCGGTCGACGGCGACACCCTGGTGGTCAACGGCAAGCGCATCCGCCTGACCCAGGAGCGCGACCCGGCCAACCTCAAGTGGAACGAAGTTGGCGCCGAGGTGGTGATCGAGTCCACCGGCCTGTTCCTCGACAAGGCGAGCGCGCAGAAGCACCTGGATGCGGGCGCGAAGAAGGTGATCCTGTCGGCGCCGTCGAAGGACGACACGCCGATGTTCGTCTACGGCGTGAACCACGAAAAATATGCCGGCGAGGCCATCGTCTCCAACGCCTCGTGCACCACCAACTGCCTGGCGCCGCTGGCCAAGGTGCTGCACGACAAGTGGGGCATCAAGCGCGGCCTGATGACGACCGTGCACGCCGCCACCGCCAGCCAGAAGGTGGTCGACGGCCCGTCCAACAAGGACTGGCGCGGCGGCCGCGGCATCCTCGAGAACATCATTCCGTCGAGCACCGGCGCGGCCAAGGCCGTGGGCAAGGTGATCCCGGAGCTCAACGGCAAGCTGACCGGCATGTCGTTCCGCATCCCGACCTCGGATGTCTCGGTGGTCGACCTGACCGTCGAGCTCGAGAAGGGCGCGAGCTACGAAGAGATCAAGGCCGAGATGAAGGCGCAGTCGGAAGGCGCGCTGAAGGGCATCCTCGGCTACACCGAGGACAAGGTGGTGGCCACCGATTTCCGCGGCGACACCCGCACCTCGATCTTCGACGCCGAAGCCGGCATCCAGCTCGACGATACCTTCGTCAAGCTGGTGGCCTGGTACGACAACGAGTGGGGCTATTCCACCAAGTGCCTGGAGCTGGCCCGCGTGGTGGCGGCGAAGTAAGCGCGCGACGCCAAGGCAATATTCGAAGCCCCGCCCAGTGCGGGGCTTCTTTTTGGTTCTCCCCCCGATTGGGGGCTATTCGGTTGGTTGCGCCGCATCCCGACCCTGTGGGAGCTGCCATAGCCGCGATCGCCGCATCCCGCCCCTGTAGGAGCGGCTATAGCCGCGATCGGCGCATCCGGACCCTGTGGGAGCGGCTATAGCCGCGATCGGCGACAGCGCCTGGACTGTCGTTGTTGCGACGGCATTTCTCCGTTGTAGTCCGCGCTGCCCGTCCCGTGCACAGGGGGTGTGCTGCGCCGGCCGTCTCCGCGTCCTGCTCCCAGCGGCCGGGCGCCGGCCATCCATGGCCGGCTCTCCGCACACCCCCTGTGCACGGGACGGGCCGTGGCGTTTTCCTGCTTCGGGACGGAGATCAAGAGCGGGCGTGCGCTCGCGAT
>NZ_JBCLUZ010000006.1:0-136669 GCF_039548395.1 Luteimonas changyuni | reverse complement strand
AGGCAGGGGGGATGTCCAGAGCCGGCCATGGATGGCCGGCGGCCGGAACTGGGAGCAGGATGCGCATATTCCGGCTGGGCATCCCCCCTGCCTCCACGGCGGGCAGCGCGAACCCTCCCAGAGCAATCAATCACCCGCAAACTCCACGCAATCGGGAAGAACCAAAAAAAAACGCCCTGCCGAAGCAGGGCGTTCCTTTTCCGATGGTTTCCGCTTACTGCTTGCGGGCCATGGAGGCGTTGCCTTCACCGATGGTCTTGATCACGGTGCTCGCGGCTTCCATGAACATCTTGAAGACCTGGCTCATCGCGGTCAGCTCGGCATTGAGCTCGTTGATGTTGTCGGCGTCGGGGCCGGCGGTATCGATCTCCTTGGCCTTGGCGACGATCGCCTCGCCCATGTTGTCGGCGATTTTGCCCAGCACCTGGGCGAGGGCGATGAGCCAGCCGCCGCCGCGGGCGGAGGCGAGCTTGGCCTCGGCCTCGCGCATGGTGGTGGCGTTGGCAACAAAGGAATTGAGGTCGACTGCGGACATGGTTGTTCTCCGTTTGGAATTTCAAGGGGTATTGCGGGGATGGATCAGGTCCAACCCTGCTTCGGCGGTCCCCGGAGGCGCCTCGACCTTGAATTCACCGTGTCGCCACGGAGCGGCGACGCTATCGTCCGGTCCGGCGCGGCAGCACCCGGGCCTTGGGCCACGGCGGGTTCCTGCTCGGCCTTGCTGGCTTCACGAAACCACTCGAGCGCCTTCTCCTGGCCCTCGGCCTCCACGCGCTGGCTGAATTCCATCGCCAGCCGGGATTCGCGCCGCTGCAGTGGTGCCAGCGCATCGTTGAGCGAACGGACCAGGTGGTCGGCTTCATCCTGCTCGACAAGTCCGCTCTGCAGGAGCATGTCGACGGTGTCGCGCCAGGTCGCGGTATCGAAAGCATCCAGGCCCGACGGCGACGAGGAGGAATCCTGCAGCGCCTGCTCGAAGACCCGGGCCAACTCGTCGCGATCGTCGTAACCAAGGCTGCCTTCCTGCTGCAGCATGTCCTTGAACTGGTCCAGCAGGCCCTGCTGGCCGGCCACGGAGGCCTCGTTCGCGCCAACGCCGGCCGGGGCCCTTTCGCTGCCCGCCTGGCCTTCGTTCCGGGCCAACAGCTCGGCCGGCGTCAGCGCTCGGCGGGACAGCTTCCTCGGTGGCGGTTGGCCTTGCATGGTCGTGGTCGGATCCTGCGTTGGTTCGAAGGCGTCGGGTGGAGCGTGTTGATTGAAGCTTCGCGCGGAGCGGCGGTGTCGACAACTGGGGGCGACCCTAGGAGTCGCCACCCGTCGGCCTTTCCCGCGACGTGCTCAGCCGGTGACGACCCGAAGCTGGTCTGTGATGGCGCGGGTGGCTTCGCCGTGGCGGCGCCCGAGGTCCGTCGCGACTTCGCGCAGCCATTCGTTGGCGGAGTCGAGCCCGTCGGCATCCACCCGACGCTGGTATTCGGGCTTGAGCTGCGCTTTCTCTTCGTTCACGTCGCGCAGCATTTCGTCGAACTGCTGGAGCAGGCGTGATTCTTCGCCGGTATCGAGCACGCCCTGCTCGCGCAGGTCCGCGAGTCGTGCAACGAGTTCTTCGCGGGTCTTCGGCGGTGCGCCGTCCATGGACATGCGTCAACCGTTCCCGAGGCCGAGATCGAAGCCGTTGGAGTAGGCCGCATTGAACACGGTATCCAGGTTGAAGCCGACGGCATCGCTCATTTCACTGCCGAGCACGCCACCGAGCCACGAGCCGAGCTGCTGGCCGATGGCCGCACCAAGCGGACCGCCGAAGTACGTACCGACCAGGCTGCCGACCACTGATCCAATTTGACTGCCCATATCCATGTCCTCGCTAGTAGGGAATTTGGCGGCCCGCATGGTGCGGGCACGGCACACAGTTTCCGCCCCTGGCAGGCCGCGCCTAGCTGGTGCGTACCCCACCTAGGGCTGGCCCGGGTCCGGTGCCGGTGGCACCTGCCACATACTCCAGCCATGACGGAGGCACCAGGCGACGAATTCCTGCGGACCCGGCGCATGGTGCTGCGCGGCTTGCGCCACGGCGACGTGTTCGACCTGCAGCGGCTCGGGCGGGACCCCCGGGTGTCGCGCGCGCTGCTCGACGCACCCGTCGACGACATCAAGTCGGCCTGCGCGCTGGTCGAGACCGCCCGCCAGGTGTATCGGGAGCAGCCTGGACTCGGCGTCTGGCGCGCGGATGACGCGGCGGGCTTCGTGGGCTTCTTTTCGCTGATGTCCCGGTTCTCCGACGAGGAGGTCGAGATCGGTGCCCGGCTGCTGCCACGCACCTGGGGGCGCGGGCACGTGCTGGAGGGCACCGCCCCGCTGTGCCAACACGCGTTTGCGACGCTCGGGCTGCCGGCGCTCATCGGGCTGTGCGATCCCGGCAACCGTTCGGTGCCGCCGGTGCTTGCGCGCCTCGGATTCAGGCCTGACGGCACCACCGAACAGTTCGGCCGGACCGCGCTGCGGATGCGGCTTCGGCGCGAGGAGTGGCAGGGGATACGACCCCGACGGACCCGGGGCCGGCCCTGAAGCACGCCTCCGGACGCAGGCGGCCACGTGGCCACTTGCTTCAGCCGTGGTAATGCGACTCGACGCGCAGGTTGCCGAGGTTGCGCTCGGCAAAGCGCTTCATCAACTCGCTCGCTGCATCCTGGATCGCGTCGTAGCTGCCACGTGAATGCACATCGGCGCGAAGGACCCAGCCGCTGCCTTCGCGGCTCAGCAGCAGGTCCGTGCCGGGAAGCGTGGCGTCGGACATCCGCAGCAATACCCGGCCATCGGCGCGCGCATCGTTGGCACCGCCGCCCACGGCCAGCTGGCGGACGTGGCGTTCGATCAGTTCAAGCACGGCATTGCCCGCACCCACCGGTGCCGGCATGGCGGTCGGTGCATCGCCGCGAAGCGCGTGCTGCGCCTGCCACAGCATCGCCGGGTCGAGCTGTTTCATCTCGGCGTCGGAGCCGCCGTCGTGCCCCCCGCCGTCGCCGCCGCGGCCGCGCTCGGAGGCGCGGTGCACGGCATCCTCGGTGGCCGTCTGCTGCAGCTCCGCTCCCTCGGCCTCGCCGGCCCCGTCCATTCGCGCTTCGCCCGTGCGCTGCGACTGCTGCTGCACGCCCTGGCGGGCATGGTCCAGGGCATCACGGAAGCGGTCGCTCTGCTCGCGATTGGCAGGCGCCCGCTCACGGGCCTCGGTCGTGCCTTCGCGCGCACGCGCGGCATCGGTGGCGGAACTCTGGCTGCTGCGTTCAATCGACATCATGGTTCTCCTTCACTCAGGCGCCCGCCAGGTGGCGCGCCTGCAGCAGGTCTTCCGCTGCATTTTCCTCTTCGCGCACTTCGAGCACGGTCTGCTCGCCCCGCCATACTTCGCGGCGCTTCTGCAGTGCGTCCAGCCGCGCCTGGGCACGGAAGAACGCGGTGCGGGCTGCCGCGACCGCGGCTTCGGCGGCGCGCAGCACCTCCTGCGCCTTCAACAGGCGCTGGCGCGCGGCGTCCGCCTGTTCGCCAAGGAGGTCGATATGCGCCTCGCGCTGGGCCAGCGCACTCGCCCATGGCACGCCGGCCTGCGGTGGATCGAGCATCCGCGCGCGGTGCTGCTTCTGCTCGAGGACCAGCGACGCGATTTCGCCTTCAACCTTCAGGCAGGCGTCGCGGCAGGCCTGGGCCTCGCGCTGGCGCTCGAGCACCTGCTGGCGCGCGGCCTCGGTGCGGTGTTCGCGCAGCCGGACCAGTGTCTGCAGCGGATAACGTTTCACGGGAACATCGTCCGGATCGCCGCGGCCGACTGTTCGAACGGCACCAGTTCCTGCGACGCCTGCTGCAGCAGCTTGCGGATCGGGCCGATCTTCTCGATCGCAGCGTCCGCGTCGGGATCGGTGCCGCGCTTGTATTCGCCGAGCTGGATCAGCAACTCGATGTCCTGGTACTTGGCCAGCAGCTTGCGCAGCTGGCCGGCGGCGCGCAGATGGGGCTGGTCGACCACCCGCGGCATGGTGCGGCTGAGGCTGACCAGCACGTCGATGGCGGGATAGTGGTACGCCGCGGCAAGCTTGCGCGACAGCACGATGTGGCCGTCGAGGATCGAGCGCACTTCTTCGACGATCGGATCACCGCCGTCCTCGTCTTCGGCCAGCACGGTGTAGAAGGCGGTAATCGAACCCTTGTCGTTGTTGCCGGCGCGCTCGAACAGGCGCGGCAGGGCGCTGAACACCGAGGGCGGGAAGCCGCGCCGCGCCGGCGGCTCGCCGACCGCGAGGCCAACGTCGCGCAGCGCGCGCGCGAAGCGGGTGACCGAATCGACCAGCAGCAGCACGCGCTTGCCCTGGTCGCGGAAGTGCTCGGCGATGGCGGTGCCGACCCAGGCCGCGCGGCTGCGCTCGAGCGCCGGCCGGTCGGAGGTCGCGACCACGACCACCGACTTCGCCAGGCCCTCCGGGCCCAGGTTGTCGTGGATGAATTCATTGACCTCGCGCCCGCGCTCGCCGACCAGGACGATGACGTTGACGTCGGCGTCGCCGCCGCGCGCAAGCATGCCCAGCAGCGTGCTCTTGCCGCCGCCGGCCACGGCGAAGATGCCGATGCGCTGGCCTTCGCCCGCGGTCATGGTGGCGTCGATGGCGCGCACCCCGGTGGAGAAGGGGCGCTCGATCAGCTTGCGTGCCAACGGGTTCGGCGACGCGGCATAGATCGGCGCATCGACCGTGGGCCCAACCGGCCCGAGGTCGTCGATGGGCTCGCCGTGGGCATCGAGGACGCGACCGAGCAGGCCCGGGCCGACGCGCACCGCTGCCTGGCGACCGCTGGCGTAGACCTCGGTGGTGGCCGAAATGCCGTCGAGCGCACCCAGCGGCGTCAGCAGCGTGAGCTGCTTCGACACGCCCACCACCTCGGCAGCCAGGCGGAACGACGCGTCGCCTTCGCCACGCGGGTTGCGCAGTTCGCAGAGCTCACCGATCGACGCCTTGAGGCCGGTGGCCCGGATCAGGGTGCCGTAGGCCTCGGCAACGCGGCCCACGCGCTCGATCGACTGGACCCGCGCCAGCGCATTCAGCAGCGGATCCGGATCCCCGGCCGTGCCGGTGAACGGCGCAGGCGCGGTGGCGCTCATGCCGACGGACCCGGCTGCGCCGCGCTGCCGGCCAGCGCGGTGCGGATGGCTTCGATCTGCTGGGCGACGCCGGCGCGGACTTCGCCGGCCTCCGACACCACCACGCAGCTGGTCGGCTCCAGGCTGGGGTCGTCGACCAGTTCGATGACCCCGACCGCGGGATGCGCCTGGCGCACCGCGCCCAGGCCCGCGGTCACTTCCTGCCGCACGCTGGGATGCACGCGGATGAGCAGGAACTGTTCGGCCTGCGCGGCCTCGACCGCCTGCATGACCAGCGGCGGCACCACCGTGCGCGCGTCGAAGCCGGGCGCGATCCGGTCGACGATTGCACAGGCCAGCTCGGTGATGCGCCCGCCCGCCTCGCCGAGGACGCGCGCCCGGCGTTCGTTGAGCGATGCAAGCTGCTCGGTCATCTGCAGCTTGGCCTCGGCCAGGCCCTCGGCGAAGCCTTCGGCGTGGCCCTGTTCGCGGGCACGCGCGATGTCGTCGACACCCTCCTCGTACAGGCGATTGACGCGCTCAAGCAGCGCATCCAGCTCGGCCAGCGTGGACCAGGCGGTGGCCGGAACCACGCTGGCTCCGAGCGAACGCGTGAACGCGCGCTGCTCGAACACCGCCACGCCGCCGCTTGCGGACGCAGGCCCGGCGGGTCGCGTGCGTGGCGGGATGGCGTTGGAACTGGCTTCGGCGTTCATGGGACTCCGGCGCGCCCGTCAGGCAGCGCGTGATTCGTGGTGGGTATAGACCCGCAGCACCGGCTTCTCGGGCAGGTGCGAGGGCAGGTCGTCATCGGGCGGATGCAGCAGGCGGCACCAGTCGGCCAGCGGCGGGTCGCGACGGCGTGCCCAGGCGCGCAGTTCGGAACGCCCCTGGCGGTCGAATATCGCGAACAGCGGCGCGGCGTCATCGCTGGCCATGGCAGCAGCCAGGGCCTGGTCGAAGTCGGCAACCAGCGCCCGCTGCCGGTCAGGCGGCAGCGCGCCGTCCCACACGCTGCGGTCCAGCGCCAGCATGTAGCTGTTGCCCAGCGCCGCCCTCAGCCGCCGCACCGGCTCCCGACGGACCTCGGCGCGGATCGGGGGCGCATGGGCCAGGATGCCGATGTCGCGACACAGCGCGTCCAGTCGCGGACGCGCCCAGCGGCGGCGGATGGCGTCGGGATCGCGCACCGGATCGGGCGCCAGCAGCGAGGACGCCGGCCCTTCGGCCAGCCATGCGCCGAGCAGGCGCCGGCCCAGCGCAGAGTTGCCTGCCCGCGCCGCCAACGCCGGGTCCAGCGGAGTGCCGGCATGCTCAAGCCACCCGGGATCGACCTCCGACAGCAGCGCGCGGAGCGACATGCCTCAGCCGTTCCAGACCTGGTCCGACGTCTTTTTAGGCTGTGCCACGGCGCGCATCCGGCCACGGAACGCAACCAGCAGGCCCAGCAGGAGCACCACGCCGGCGGCGATTGCCAGCGTAAGCGGGCTGATCGACGACAGCGCCGGACCCTGCGGCCTGCTCGGCGGCAGCGGCGGTGCTTCGGCGAATTTCACCGTCACCTTGTTGATGTCGATCAGTCCGGGCACCGCATCCTTGATCAGCAGCTTGATGTCGGCTTCGCGGTCGCGGGCGCTGGTGCCGGCCTGTTCGAAGATCGCGACCGAGGCCGACGAATCCTGGCTGGACCCGCCCAGCGGATCACGCTCGGCCAGGGTCACGTGCACGCGCGCGTCGACCACGCCCGGGAAGCGGCTGAGGGTATCGGCCAGCTCCTGCTGCAGGCTGCACTGTTCGCGCCCACGCTCCTCCGTGGACGAAGACGCGAAGCCCTCCTTCTTGAACACGTCGCAGGTGTTGGCGAACTGCGCGCGCGGCAGGCCGTGCGCGCCAAGCAGCTGCATCGCGTACGGGAAGTCGGATGGCGCCACGCGCACTTCCCAGCCCACCTTCGATGGTGACGGGTTCTTATCGGCATCGATGCCCGCCGCGATCAGCACGCCCATGATCTGGTTGGCCTGGCCCTCGTCGAGCTGGCTGTAAAGCGGCTTGCCGCCGCAGGCGGCGAGCAGTGCCGCCGCCGCCAGTGCGAACAGGAGCGCAGGCAGCGGCCGCAGCCGTGGATGGAACCTCATGGACTGCTCCCCCCGGTCAGGACTGCTGCCGGAACAGCTGCGAGATGCCGTCCGAAGTGCGGTTCGCGACGTTCGAGGTCAGCTCGGCCTGGAACAGGAACTGGTGGCACTTCATGGTCATTTCCATCATTTGCCCCGGCGTGAGTTCGGCGATGTTGCCGCTCATGCTCTGCGACAGCGCATTGATGTTCTCGGCCCCTGCGTTGAGGTTGTTGATGGCCCCGATCAGCGCCCGCGTGCCCTCGGAAGGCGCCGCCGGCGTGAGATCCACCGGTGCCGCCTGCTGCTGCGGCGAAACGCCGCCGCTGCGTTCGAGCGATGCCGCGAAGTCGCGGATGTCGTATGGCGTGGCCTGCTGGCCGCCGGCCCCGCCGGCGCCCTGCATGCCGGCCTGGCCGGCCATGGCCGGGTCCATGGCCGCCACCTGGATGGCTTCGATCATGTCGTCCTCCCGCGCTTTCGCGCTTAGTTGCGCTTGCCGAGCGTCTCGAGCGCCTGGCCTACGCTGTTCTGCGAGGTCGCGGCGTTGTTCGACATGAACTGCATCTTCAGGCTCGCAGCCGTCAGCTGGACCATGTCCGACGGCTGGTCGCTGCCGCTGCTGATGTTGGCCGACATGTCGGTGATGACCGAGGCCTGCGAATCGAGCGTCTGTCCCCAGGCACGCGACATCGCCTCGTACCAGCTGCCGCGGTCACCGGCGGACGAACCGCCGCGGATGCCGGCACCGCCGTTCGCGGCTGCCCCGGCAATGAACTGGCCCAGACCGGGCGCACCTGCACTGATATTGGTCATGGTTCTCTCCTTTCCCTTTCGGTTGTATGACTGGTGACGCAGCGGGCTTCCGGCCCGCGACGGGCGTTACATCCGCAGTGGCGTGGCCTCGCTGCGGACATTTGAAAAATCCTCGGGCTCGCGCTCGTCCTCCTTTGGAGCCTCGACCTTGATCCGTTCGAGGTTGCCATCGGGGAGCAGCACATGCGCGCTGTTGTCGGTGATCGATACCAGGGTGCCGATGCCTGGCAGATCCGCGCCGACCAGATAGCGGTCGCCCTTGCCCGACACCACGTGCGGCTCGTCGCCGCGCACGATCGCCGCGACCCGGATCCGCGCCGGCTTGGCCGGCACCACCGGCTGGCGGCTGGCCGTGGCGCGCTCGGACACGTTGACCGGGATGACCCGGACCACGCCGCTTACCTCGCGCATCGCGCGCGAGAAGGACGCGGCCTGCAGGGCTGCTTCGTCTTCGAACGCGCCCCGGACCTCGACATCACCGTTGCCCAGGTAGCGGGTGTGCGCCGTGATGCCCTGGCCGCGCAGGATCTCGGCGACGTCGCCGGCGATGTCGTCGCCGGTGCGCAGCTCGAGTCTGGCCTCGATGCCGTCGTCGGCGATACGCCGGGCGATGCGCTCGCGGGTGGCGGTATCGGGAACCGTGCCGGTCAGCACCATCCGGCCCTGCAGGTCGGTTCTGGCCTGCCCGCCATCGATGCCGTACTCGGGCACCAGGCGCTGGAGCTGTTCGCGCGGGTCGGGCGCTTCCTGGCGCTGCGGCATCACCGTGGCGAAGATCGCCAGGGACGCCAGCGACAGCACCGCGACCGCCGCGACCGCCGGAAGCCGGCGCAGCCAGGGACGATCCGCGGGCTCCGGCGCCGCGCGCGGGCCCAGTCCACCGGGCACCAGCCGCTCCCAGCCACCATCGTCGGCTGCACCGAAGGCGATCGCGGCTTCACCGATGCCCACGCGCTGCACGCGGTCGAGTTCGACCGGATCACCGGGATGGACCATCGCCGCACCCACGTGCAGCGGCGCGTCCAGCGCGCGCAGCGAGAAGCGACCGTCGACGAAACTCAACAGCGCGTGGTGCGCGGCAACGCCGGCGTCGGCCAGGATCATGTCGCAGTCGTCGCCGCTGCCGATGAGGATCATCTCGCCGCCGGCAAGGTCGCGCTCGGCGCCGGCATGCAGGCCCGAGACGACGCGCAGCACGATGCCGCTGTCTTCCCGTGCCTCCACATCGATGTCCTTGCCAGTACCGCCCATGCCGTCCTCCGGATGTATTGAATCCTGCAGCAGCCTCGTTACCTTCGGGTGAAACCTTCGCGACTCATGCGTTGACCTGTCCCGCCTGCACGATGCGCAGGTCCGGCGCGAGCTCCTGGTACGACAGCACCGGGACCTCGAAGAAATCGACTTCCATCAGCTTGCGCAGGTGCCTGCGCACGTCCAGCGAACACAGCAGCGCCGGGCGCACGCCGGGCGCCTGCCGCGCCAGGTGCGCGCGCACCTCGCTGCCCAGCCGCGCGGCCAGCTCCGGCGAGATCGCAAGCTGGCTGGCACCGCCGGCCACGCGCACCGACTGGCGCAGCTTGTCCTCGAGCTCGGGATGGATCAGCAGCACGTGCAACGTGCGCTCGGCGTCGGCGTGGCGTTCGGCGATCTCGCGCTTGAGCGCGACCCGCACGTATTCGGTCAGCAGCACCACGTCCTTCTCGCGGCCACCGACGTCGGTGATCGCCTCGAAGACGTCGCGCAGGTTGCGGATCGGCACGCCTTCTTCGGCAAGCCGCCGCAATACGTCCGCCACCCGCTGCGGCGCGACCACGCGCAGCATTTCCTTCACCAGGTCCGGATAGTCGCGCTGCATGCGCGCGAACAGGTTGGCGGTTTCCTGGATGCCGATGAAGCCACCCAGCCTGCGCTGCAGCGCGCTGCGCGCATGCGCCGCCAGCAGGTCCTCCGCCCCGAGCGCATCTTCGGTGCCGGGCGCGACCCACTCGCCGGCCATCGCCGGGAAGAATCCCGCCCGGCGGCCGCCATCGCCGATGACGTCCGCGCGCCGGTATGCCGCGTCAGTCCGCAGCTGCCCGGACGCCAGTCGCGCGCCGAATGCGCTCAGCCTGTAGCCACCTTCGCCCAGGCCGCCGACCAGGCGCAGCTTCGGCGCCGGCACGGGCACGCCGAACTCGTCGCGCATGCCCTGCGCCATCGCCGAGACCCGCGACAGCAGCGCGTCCTGCATCGGCGCCAGGTCCGGGGACAGTTCGAGCTGCAAGGGCGCGGGTGGGGCGAGGTCATCGACCTGGGTCGGCAGATCGGCCTCGGCGACTTCACCCTCGGGCACGCGGAACGCGCGACGAAGCAGCTGGAAGCCGTGGCGATAGCGCCACGCGCTCATTCCTATCAGGGTCAGGCCCAGTGCGAGGAACACCAGCTTCGGGAAGCCGGGCACGAGCATCATCAGCAGCGCCAGGATGCCGGTGATCAGCATGACCCGCGGCTGGCCGCTGACCTGGCGGCCAATGGCGGCGCCGAGGTGCTTGTCGTCGACCTCGCCGGTGGTGCGCGTGACCACCAGGCCCGCCGCGATGGTGGCGAGGATGGCCGGGATCTGCGAGACCAGGCCGTCGCCGATGGTCAGGATGCTGTAGGTGCGGGTGGCGTCGGCCAGCGCCATGTCGCGCTGCATGACGCCGATCGCCAGGCCGCCCAGCAGGTTGATGATGATGATGACGATGCCGGCGATGGCATCGCCCTTGACGAATTTCATCGCGCCGTCGAGCGCGCCGTGCAGCTGGCTTTCGCTCTCCAGCAGGCGCCGCTTGCTGCGGGCCTCGTCCTTGTCGATCAGACCCGAGCGCAGGTCGGAATCGATCGACAGCTGCTTGCCGGGCATGGCGTCGAGTGTGAAGCGCGCCGAGACCTCGGCCACGCGCTCGGCGCCCTTGGCGATGACGATGAACTGGACCACGGTGATGATCAGGAACACGACCAGGCCGACCACCAGGTTGCCGCCGGCGACCAGGGCGCCGAAGGTCTCCACGATGTGGCCGCCTTCGGCATCGAGCAGGATCGAGCGGGTGATCGCGATCGACAGCGCCAGCCGGAACAGCGTGGTCAGCAGCAGCACGCTGGGAAAGCTGGAGAACGCCACCGGCGTGGGAATGTAGATCGCCAGCAGCAACAGGCCGAAGCCGATCGAGATGTTGACCGCCACCAGGGCATCGATCACCACCAGCGGCAGCGGCAGGATCATCACGCTGATGATCAGCACCGCTGCGACGGCAAGGACGATGTCGCTGTACCCCAGCCGCGCGCGCTTGGTATTGGCAGGCGCCGCGAAGAGGTTCTGGATCAGCGCGCGCATGCCGTCCCGAGCCTCACGCCGTGCGCAGGAATGGTGGTGGTGCCACCTTCCTGCGACTTGCCTGCCACGTGATTTGCCTTGCGCATCAAGCACTGACCCCATGCGTCACTTTGTGGCAAATTACGATAGTCTCGGTGCAAGCGCAATCAAGGAAATTTTTGGTCCGCTCGCGCACGTCGCTCGTCGGCAAAGTTCACGGAGGTCGTTGCAGGCGCCTGTAATCAAACGGAAATTTTGCGGTAACGGTCATTGCGTGACCGTCGTCGCATTCATCGGGGACCGGTTCCGCTCTTTCCGGGAACAAGGACATCATCGGCCGTGAGTTCAGTGACAAAGTTCACGCTTTGCGCGCTGACGCCCACGGTAAACACTCGACCGGAGCGCGCCTTGACCAGCACCAGGCGTTCACGCGGTCCCAGCGGAACAATCTGCAGGATCGACAGCGGCGCATCGGGACCGGTCACGCCGTGGCGCCGCCGCACCAGGCGCAGCACCAGCAGCAGGCCGATGATGATGAAGGCCAGGGGCAACAGGATGGCGAGCAGCTCCGCGACAAACGATGTCGGGGCCGGCGCATCGGAGACGGCCTCGGCCGACATCACGGTGCCACTTGCGAGGGACAGGATGGTGGTAATGGCAATCAGGGATCGCTTGGACATGGGGAAACGCACTCGCCTTCGGGGTCGCGCGGACAGCGCGCCGGCAGCCTACCGCAGCGGGACTGCGGCGCGCACCGCGCAGGTTGCTGCGTGACGCCTGCGAAGGGGACCGCCAGCGGCGGTCGCGTGCGGACCCGTGCCGGGGACGAGGCCGCAGTGGCGGCGACGCTCGAGGCCATCCCTTTTCCCTGCGCCGCGTTCGCACAAGGCAGCGGCACGCTGGTGGCCGCGAACGCCGGCTATCGCCAGGCGTTCTCCGGCCTGGCCGGCCACAATGACCGCGCGCGCCTGCTGGCAGTGCTGGCGGATGGCGGCGACGACGATGCGGCAGGCTCTCCGCACGAGGTCAACGCGCCCCACAGCAACCGCTGGTACGCGCTGCACTGGGGCGCGGCCAGCGTCGGTGGCACGGCAATCGACCTGCTCACCGCGGTCGACATCAGCGCGCGCATCGAAGCGCTTGATTCGCACAAGAGCCAGCAGGAAAAGCTGCTGTTCACCTCGCGGCTGATGTCGGTCGGCGAGATGGCCGCCACCCTGGCGCACGAGCTCAACCAGCCGCTGGCGGCAATCGTGAACTACTTGAACGGCAGCCTCCGCCTGGTGGCCCAGGCCGGCGGCCCGGTGCAGGTCGAGCGCGCCCTGGTCGCGGCGCGCACCCAGGCCGAGCATGCCGCGGCGGTGATCTCCCGGGTCCGCGAATTCGTGCGCGCGCGTGAGCCGCGCCGCGACGCCCACGACGTGGTCGAGATCACCCACACCGTGGTCGAGCTGCTGCGGCTGGAGGCCGAGCGCCTGCAGCTGCGCATCGAACTGGCGCTCGCGCCCGGCCTGCCCGCGGTCTACGCCGACCGGGTGATGGTGGAGCAGGTGCTGTTGAACCTGGTCAAGAACGCGATCGAGGCCATGCGCGAGGTGCCGGCGCAGAGCCGCGGCCTGCGCATCGAGGGCCGCGTGAACCTCGACGGCGAGGTCGAAGTCCGGGTCTGCGACCGCGGCGAAGGCCTGAGCGAAGAACAGGGCGCACAGCTGTTCTCGCCCTTCTTCACCACCAAGAGCGACGGCCTCGGCATCGGCCTGGCGATCTGCCGCTCGATCATCGAATACCACGAAGGGCGGCTGTTCTTCGAGCCGCGCGAGGGCGGCGGCAGCATGTTCGGCTTCACCCTGCCGCCCGCGGAAGGAAGGGGATAGGCAATGACGGTGACACGGGTCTACCTGGTCGACGACAACGACGGCTTTCGCGATTCAACCGCCTGGCTGCTGGAAACCGCCGGCTTCGAGGTCGAGGCCTTCGCCTCCGGCCCGGCGTTCCTCGAAGCCTATGCCGGCGATCGCCACGGCGACGCCAGCGAATGCCTGGTATCGGACATGCGCATGCCCGAGATGAGCGGCCTGCAGCTGCAGGAGGAACTGCTCCGCCGCGGCATCAAGCTGCCGCTGGTGTTCGTGACCGCGCACGGCGACGTGCCGCTAGCGGTCGAGGCGATGCGCAAGGGCGCGGCCAACTTCCTTGAAAAACCGTTCTCCGAGGAGGCCCTGGTCAACGCGCTGCGCACCGCCCTGGCCAACGCGCGCAACCGCGCGGCGGGCGGCGGCATGGCCAACGAACTGCTGGCCAGACTCAGCCCGCGCGAGCGCCAGGTGCTCGACCTGGTGGTGGCGAGCAAGCCGAACAAGATCATTGCCGACATCCTCGGCATCAGCATCAAGACCGTGGAACTGCACAGGGCCAACATGATGAGCAAATTGGGCGTCCGCTCCCTCCCGGAGCTGATGAAGGTGGCCCTTGGCCACGGCTGAGCGCGGCGCGCGCAAGGCGCGCACCCGTCGCACCGCGCCCGCCGCGTCGGCCTCGTCCGCCGCAGCCGTGGCCCGCCCGGTGCGCGGCCTGCTGCCGGCCGTGGACGCGGCGTCGTGCGAGGCCCTGCGCGGATTCTTCGCGGTGCCGCGCTGGTGGCTGCTGGGCGACGGCGCCGCGGTCCAGGCCGCGCCCGCGACCGCGCCACCGGCAAGCTTCCTCATCGATGCCGAAGGCACGCGCCTGGCGCTGCACGTGGATGGCCCGGCAAGCGCGGGCGATGACGACGCGCGGCTGCGCTGGAGCGACCACGCCGGGCGCGCGCGCATCCTCGCCTGGAGCCTGGCCCACGAAACCACGCTGCGCCGCCTGAGCGAATGGCTGGGCGTGTCCATGCTGCCCGCGCTCGACGGAAGCGACGCCGGCCACCGCAGCGACAACGCGGGCGAGGGCGAGGGCGAAGGCGAAGGCGATGCCGGCGGCGCGCCCTCGCTGTGGTTGCGGGTGCATATCGACGACGAACCCGCCGATGGCGAGCACGGCAGTGGCGAGCACGCCGACGAAGACGACGACCAGGCGGCGGCACCATCGCCAACCGCGGCCGCCACCACCGCGTGGCTGCGCCTGCCGATCGCCTGGCTGCGGCCGCTTGCGGCCCGCGCCGAACCACCCTACGAGAACGACCCGCCGCCCGACGCCGGGCGCTGGCGCACGCTGCCGGCACCGGTCTCCCTGCTGCTCCCGGTCACCATCCCGATGCGCGACTGGCGCGCGCTGCGTCCCGGCGACGTGCTCATCGCCGGCCATCGCGGCCGTCCCCCCGCCTGCGTCGCACGCGCCGCCGGCCGCGACTGGCCGCTGGCGCCCGCGCCCACCGGCTGGACCGTACACGGCCAGCCCGTCCCCACACCCACCTTCAGAGAGGACCGACCCATGGACGAGAACGAACAGGGCGCCGGCACGCCGCCCGAAACGCCACCCCCCGCCGCAGACCCCGCGCGCAGCCTGCCGGTGCAGGTGGAATTCGAACTCGGACGCACCGCGATGAGCGTCGGCGAGCTGGCCGACCTGCAGCCGGGCTACGTGTTCGCACTGGGCGCGGTGGTTGAAGGCAACAACGTCACCATCCGCGCCAACGGTCGCGAGGCCGGCCGCGGCGAACTGGTCGCCGTGGGCGACACCCTCGGCGTGCGCCTGCTGTCCTGGAGCTGAGGAATGGATTTCACCACCTTCTCGCCGGCGGTCGTCCTTGTCACCGTCGTCTTCATCGCGCTGGCGCCGTTCGTGGCGGTGATGGTGACCTCGTTCACCAAGATCGTGGTGGTGCTGAGCCTGCTGCGCAACGCGCTGGGCCTGCAGCAGGTACCGCCCAACGTGGTGATCAACGGCCTGGCGATCGTGCTGTCGGCCTATGTGATGTCGCCGGTGATCTTCGATACCCAAGCCGCGGTCACCGCCTACCTGGCCGGCCAGCCGCCGCCGCCGCAGATCCAGGCCCAGATCGAGGAGCGCGCGGTGGCGCGCGCCGAGCGCATTGCCGCACGGCAGCCGAAGGCGCCGATTGTCCCGGCCACGGCAGGCGGCGATGGCGCGGCCAACCCGGACGCGGATCCGCCGCCGGCAAGCCCTGCGGCGGCCGACGCACTCAGGGCGGAAGCCGAGGCCAGGGCCGCGGGCGGCACCGCTGGGGCGGACGCCGGCCAGGGTCCCGCGCGCGCCGCACAGTTCGCGAACGTCGACAATGGCATCGATCCGCCACAGGAACCCGATGGCGCCGGACCAGCCGTCGACGACGAGGGCCCGGTGGTGATCACCGCCACCGGCGCACCGCGCCCGCCGTCGTCCGGCGGCGACGTGCCGATGGACGCCGCCCGCATGCTCGGCATCCTGGAGGCCGGCAAGGAGCCGCTGCGCAGCTTCCTGATCCACCACTCCAACGACGCCGAACGCGCCTTCTTCCTGCGCAGCGCGCAGCGCCTGCTGCCGGCCGACCGCCGCGACGACATCGACGTTGACGACTTCATGGTCGTGATCCCCGCGTTCACCGTGAGCGAGCTGACCACCGCCTTCCAGATCGGCTTCCTGATCTTCCTGCCGTTCCTGATCATCGACCTGGTGGTGGCCAACATCCTGCTGGCGCTGGGCATGATGATGTTGTCGCCGACCACCATCTCGCTACCGTTCAAGCTGCTGCTGTTCGTGCTCGTGGACGGCTGGGCGAAGCTGGTCCACGGCCTGGTGCTGACCTACGGGGGCGGATGAGGTGAACGAGGTCCTGGAACTCACCAAGGAGGCGCTGTTCCTGGTCATGCTGCTGTCAGGCCCTCCCATCGCCGCCGCCGCCCTGGTCGGACTGGTGATCGCGTTCCTGCAGGCGGCCACCCAGCTGCAGGAGCAGACCTTCGCCTACGCCTGCAAGTTCCTGGCGATCGTGCTGATGCTGTTCTTGACCGCGGCGCTGATCGGCGGCTCGCTGTTCAACTACACCGAACGCATCTTCCGCGACTTCCCGGGCCTGGTGCAGAAGTAAGCCGTGTTCGACTTCCTCGGCAATCCGCTGCTGGCGCTCGCGCTGGTCCTGCCGCGGGTCATCGGCGCGTTCCTGATGCTGCCGCTGATGACCAAGGAGACGGTGCCGGCGATGGTGCGCAACAGCTTCATGGTCAGCCTCGGCATCATCGTGTTGCCGATGGCGCTGGCCGGGCTGCCGATGGAAAGCCTGGGCGTGATCGAGTGGCCGCTGATCGTGCTCAAGGAGGTGTTCATCGGGGTCACGATCGGCTTCTGCTTCGGCATCGTGTTCTGGGCCGTGGCCGCGGTCGGCAGCGTGGTCGACACCCAGGTGGGCATGTCGATGGCGCAGGTCTTCGATCCCATCCAGGGCCACCAGGTCACCCTGCACGGCGAATTCCTGTCGCAGCTGGCGACCTGGCTGTTCATGGCCAGCGGCGCGTTCCTGGTGTTCCTGGACCTGCTGATGGGCAGCTACGTGCTCTGGCCGGTGACCTCGCACTTCCCCGACCTGCCCGCCGCCGGCATGAACCTGTTCGTGGGCCAGTTCAACTTCATGATGACCACCGTGCTGGTGATGGCCGCGCCGATCATGGTCATCCTGCTCATCATCGACCTGTCGTTCGGCCTGGTGAACCGGTACGCACCGCAGCTCAACGTGTTCGCGCTGACGCTGCCGATCAAGGCCTGGCTTGCGACCGCGCTGATCCTGCTGCTGCTGGGGGTGTACGTGGAGATCGTGCTGCAGAGACTGGGCAGCAACCGCCACCTGCTGCGCGTGCTGGAGCAGGCGCTGGGCTGAGCCTCATTCGCCGCGGCGGATGCCCTCCGCCCAGAACAGCACTTCGGCCACCGCGTCGAAGAACTCGGTGGCGATGTAGTCGTCGACCTCGACCTTCTCGTTGAGGCCGCGCGCCAGCGGCACGTTCTGCAGGATCGGCACCCCGGCCTCCTCGGCCGCGCGCTTGATCTCTTCGGCCTGGTGGCCCTCGCCCTTGGCCACGACCACCGGCAGGTCGGTGTCCCCGGCTTCGAACCGCAGCGCGACTGCGATGTGGGTTGGATTGGTCACGACGACGTTCGACCCCCGGACGGCATTGAGCATGTTCTGCTGCGACCACTCCTGGTGCAACTGCTTGCGGCGCTGCTTCACGTAGGGGTCGCCCTCGTTCTCCTTGACCTCCTGCTTGATGTCGCGGCGGCTCATGCGCAGCTGCTTGAGGTAGGAGTATTTCTGGTACCAGGCGTCGAGCACCGAAACGAAGAAGAACACGCCGATGGTCCAGATGCCGATCCGGAGCAGGCCGTGCCAGATCGCGGTGCCCATCGCCTCCGGCGGCGCGTACGGCAGCATCAGCAGGCTGTGGCGCATGCCGTAAAGCACCACGCCGCCGATGAACAGCAGCGCGATGCTCTTGAAGAAGGCCTTCACCAGTTCGACCAGGTTGTCCATCGAGAACATCTTCTTGATGCCCTCGACCGGGTTCAGCTTCGACATGTCCGGGGTGAGCTTCTTCATGCTCACCACCGGCCCGGCCTGCAGGAATTCGACCACCAGCCCCAGGAACAGGGCCAGCAGCAGCAGCGGCACGCTCAGCGCCACCAGCACCCAGAACGCCTGGATGCCGAGCGCCGGCGCGGCCTCCGCGAACGGCGTGCCGATCGCGGCCAGGCTGGCATCGAACAGCGCGCGCAGCCGGTCCCACATGAAGCCGAGCAGCATCCAGCCACCAAGCAGCCAGCCCAGCACGAGCACCGTGCTGGTCAACTCCTTGCTCTTGCTGACGTTCGCGTCCTTGCGCGCGTCGCGGAGTTTTTTCTGGGTCGGCGGCTCGGTTCTGTCGGCGCCCTCGTCTTTCGCCATCGTGTCCTCCGGAGTGCACCGGAAAGCTAGCATGCCCTCCGTTGCACGAGCGCCCGCGCAGGCAGGCGAACAACGGGTGCCAGCCCGCGCCCGCACGGCTTCGAGATGGAAAGAGAGCTGAACGGAATTCGGGAACTAGGGTTCCCCCGAGGTGGCAAGCGGTCCCCGTGGCGATAGAGTCCTCCCATCGCCACCAATCCCCTTCGCAGGTCCTGCAGCGCCCCATGAGCACCATCGGTCCCGACTCCCATCTCAACCTCGCTTCCAGCCTGCACCGGATTGACGGGCAGCTGGACGACCTGCGTCGCCAGCAGGGTGGGGATGCGCATGAGGTCCAGGGCAGCAGTCCCGTCGCGGAAGCCGAAGCCGCACCGGCTGCACTGGCCGATGCCGGTGAGCGCGTGCTCACCGCTCCGGCGTGGGAGGCCGCCAGCGGCCGCATGCTGGCCGGCGACCTTGGCCTGGAAGCACGGCTGGGCGGCATGCCGCTGGCCCAGGCGGCGGAAAGCGCCGTGGACTCGGTGCTCGACGCCTTCAACTGAGCCCGACAGGCACCCGCCTGCCGCAGCCGCGATAATGCCGCGGCCATGAACGAATCCCTGCCCACCCCGGACGCCCTGCGCACGGCCGCCGACCGCCTGGTTTCGGCGCTGGCCGCGCACTCCGATCCCGAATACCGCCTCGCCGTGCTCAAGCGCCTGGTGCGCCGCCTCGGCGAGGAGCAATACCCGCTGTTCCTGCGCCTGGTCGGGGTGGTCGCCGAGAGCGACGACGAGCGCGCGCAGAGGCTGCTGGCGGAAACCTTCGGCGTGGCGCTGCGGCGGATGGACCTGCCCGGCGGCGCGCTCAGCTCCTGGGGCGCCACCGGCCTGCCGGATCCCGGGGCGCCGGTGGCTGCCAGCGCGCTGTCGGGGCATTTTTTCGGCGCCACCCCGCGGCGCATGCTCGGGCCCGTGGAGTACCTGGTGGTCTGGCACCTGCAGCGCACCCAGCGCACCGCGCTCTCGGTCGATGGCTTCCGCAGCAGCCTTGCGCGGATGATCACCATGTTCAACCGCAGCGAGGAGGCGCGCACGCTGTATCCGCAGAAGCTCGCCGCCGACGCCCAGAACGAACTCGAGGGCGCATACACGCGCGCCACGCGCGACCGGCTGTCGGCGATCGCGGCCGCCTGGGCGGCCGGGGAGACCCCGGAGCGGGTCGCGGAAGCCGCCGCCGATGCCCCGGCGGCGGCCGCGCATGGCTGGATCGTCCGCGACCTGTGACCGCGTAGCTTGCCGCCGGCGCCGGGCGGTGGCCAAGATGCGCCGTCCGGGGGAGGGGAAACTCCAGCCATGTCGATGCCATCGATCCTGAAGTCGCTGCTGGTCGCCACGGTCGTGGCCGGCCTGCTTGCGGCCTGTCGCCCGGTGCCGGCGGAGGCACAGGCCCCCGCCGGCAGCGACCTCAGTCGGCCCGCGCTCTCGGTCGAAGTGCTGGCCGGCCACATGCGCACGGGCGATTTCGCAGCCTTCTCCCGCGACGCGGTGCCGCCTGCGCTGCATGCCCGGCTGCAGACCGCCTGGCTTGCCGGCGACACGCGCTGGCCGCTGGACGAACTGCCGTTCTCCGAGCACCTGCCTGCCGTGCTGGCCGCGCTGGCCGCGCCCGATGCCGAGGACAGGCTTGAAGCCGACTTCAGGCGCCAGTTCGCGGGCTCCGACCGCGAGCTGCGAGCCGCGGCCGCCACCATGGGCATGTTCGGGGCACAGTACGTCGAGTACCAGGGCGACTTCAGCGATGCCGAGCGCGCGCACTACGTGCAGCTGGTGGCCGCGATGGCGCAGTGGGCGGCTGGCGCGCCGCTGGCCGACCGCACGCTGGCCCGGGCAGCGATTCCGCGGCTGGTCGCCGCGGCACGCGCCGCGGGCCCGACCACCGCCGAAGGCATCGCAGCGGCCGGAATGGATGCATCGCTCGAGCGCCTGGGCGCCTTCGCCAACGAGGCCAAGCGCATCTTCGCGGGACACGGCCTGGATCTCGACGCCAGCCTCGACAGCGTCCAGGCTTCGCTGCAGGTCCAACAGGGCGACCAGGCCACCGTGCGCCTGCGCTACACCCTCGCCGGCCACCCCATCGACACCCTGGTCCCCGTTGAACGCATCGACGGCCGCTGGTACCTCAGCGATTACCTGCGCCACGCTCGCGAAGCCGTCCGCTCCGCCGACCCGCCTGCGGGGCCGCAGCCCGCGCTTGGGCATAATGTCGACGATGCCAAGCCAGCCTTCCCTGTTTGAGCCCGGCCCGGCGCCTGCCACCCCGGCGCGCGCGGCCCGCCGTCCACGACCGTTGTGGGCGCGCCTGCTCGGGCGCCTGCTGGCACCCTGGATCGGGCTGAGCATCGAGCCGCAGGGCCCGGGCGACAGCCTCGATGGCCGCCAGGTCTGCTATGTGCTCGAGGACTACGGCATGTCCAACGCCCTGATCCTCGACCGTGCCTGCCGCGAGGCCGGGCTGCCATCGCCCCTGGTGCCGCTGCCCGGCGACCTGCTGGGCCGCAAGCGCGCCTACGTCGCGCTGTCGCGGCGCAACGCCGGCAGCGCCCTGGACCTGGCCACCCGGATCGCCACCCAGCGCAAGCCCGAGAAGAAGAAAAGCCACTCCGACTCGCTGGCCCGCCTGCTCGAGGCCCACCACGAGGATCCGGCGCTGGACGTGCAGCTGGTGCCGGTGTCGATCTTCGTCGGCCGCGCGCCGGACAAGAACAGCGGCTGGTTCTCGGTACTGTTCTCGGAGAACTGGGCGATCGTCGGCCGCTTCCGGCGCCTGCTTGCGATCCTGCTCAACGGCCGCGACACCATGGTGCGCTTCGCGCCGCCGGTGGCCGTGCGCGACATCATCGCCGAAGGCCTCGAGCCGGAGCGCGAGGTGCGCAAGCTGTCGCGCCTGCTGCGCACCCACTTCAACCGCATCCGCGCCGCGGTCATCGGCCCCGACCTCTCGACCCGGCGCCTGCTGGTGGACAAGGTGCTGTCCTCGGGCCCGGTGCGCGAGGCCATCGCCGACCAGGCCCGGCGCGAGGGCGGCGATGCCGCCAAGGGCCAGGCCGAGGCCTGGAAGAAGGCCCACGGCTACGCCTACGAGATCGCCGCCGACTATTCGCATCCGGTGGTGCGCTCGGCCAGCTTCCTGCTGACCACGGTCTGGAACCGGATCTTCCGCGGCGTGCTGGTCCACCACCTCGACCAGCTCAAGGCGGTGGCTCCCGGCAACGAGATCGTCTACGTGCCCTGCCATCGCAGCCACATGGACTACCTGCTGCTGAGCTACCTGCTGTACACGCGCGGCATCGTGCCGCCGCACATCGCCGCCGGCATCAACCTCAACCTGCCGGTGATCGGCACCATCCTGCGCAAGGGCGGCGCGTTCTTCATCCGCCGCAGCTTCCGCGGCAACGCGCTGTATTCGGCGGTGTTCACCGAGTACGTGGCGCAGCTGGTGGCCGGCGGCTACTCGATCGAGTACTTCATCGAAGGCGGGCGCTCGCGCACCGGCCGCCTGCTGCAGCCCAAGGGCGGCATGGTGGCGATGACCGTGCGCGCCTTCGTGCGCCAGCCGACGCGCCCGGTGCTGTTCCAGCCGGTGTACATCGGCTACGAGAAGCTGATGGAGGGCAACAGCTACTTCGACGAACTCTCCGGCAAGCCCAAGGAGGGCGAGTCGATCTGGGCGCTGCTGTGGGGCATCCCGAAGGTGCTGCGGCAGAACTACGGCCAGGTGGTGGTGAACTTCGGCGAGCCGATCGCGCTGGCCGACGTGCTGGCCGAACACGCGGCCGACTGGGACGGCAAACCGCTGTCCGACGAGGACAAGCCGCAGTGGCTGGCGACCACCGTCGACGCCACCGCGCAGCGCATCCAGGAGCGCGTCAACGGCGCCGCCGACGTCAACCCGATCAACCTGCTGGCGCTGGCGCTGCTGTCCACGCCCAAGCACGCCATGGGCGAGGGCGACCTGACCGCGCAGATCGTGCTGTCGAAGAAGCTGCTGGCCGAAGTGCCCTACAGCGCGCTGGTGACGGTGACCCCGCATTCGCCGGAGCAGATCATCGCCCACGGCGAGGAGATCGGCGTGCTGCACCGCGTGGTCCACCCGCTGGGCGACGTGCTGCGCGTCGACGGCGAGACCGCGGTGCTGCTTTCGTACTTCCGCAACAACGTGGTGCACCTGTTCACCGCCTCGGCCTGGATCGCGTGCTGCTTCCTGCACAACCGGCGCATGGCGCGCGAAACCCTGCTGCGCATCGGCCGCGGGATGTATCCCTTCCTGCAGGGCGAGCTGTTCCTGCCCTGGGACGAAGAAGGCTTTTCCGCGCGCATCGACGCCACCATCGACCTGTTCGTCCGCGAAGGCCTGCTGGAGCGGGTCAGCGAGGACGACGGCGGCATCCTCGCCCGCCAGGCGGGACAGTCCGACGAAGTATTCCGCCTGCGCGCGATCGGGCATCCGCTGCAGCAGGCCTTCGAGCGCTACTACATCGCGATTTCAGTGCTGGCAAAGAACGGCTCCGGCGCGCTCGGTGCCGGCGAACTCGAGAGCCTGTGCCAGCTCGCCGCGCAGCGGCTGAGCCTGCTGTACGCGCCCGCGGCACCCGAGTTCTTCGACAAGGCGCTGTTCCGCGGCTTCATCCAGAAGCTGCGTGAAATGGGGCTGGTCAGGCTGGACCAGAACAGCAAGCTCGCCTTCGACGAACGCCTGGCCTCGTTCGCGCGCGACGCCAAGTTGATCCTGGGCCGCGAGCTGCGGCACACGATCGAGAAGATCAGCCCCGAAGCGGCCCGGGAAGGAGAGGCGCCGGGCGCGCAAGGGGGCTGATGTACCGGTAGCAACGCGGTCCGCCGCCGAAGACCGGGACGCGTCCGCAGCAGGCAAGCCTGCCGGCTTCCTGTCCGGTCATTCAGGCCGGCTCGTCGGGGATCAGCGCCGACTCCAGGCGCTCGATGCAATCCCTGAGCTGCAGCTTCTGCTTCTTCAAGCGCTTGACCAGCAGCTCGTCCGCGCCCGGGTCGAGCTGCAGGCGCGAGATCGCGACATCCAGGTCGCGATGCTCCGTCTTCAACACCAGCAGGCGCTGGGCGAGTCGGCTCTGCTCGGGCGTGTCCGGGGAATCCATGCCCCGCCGAGGTTACACGCTGTCCGCGAACGGCGCCGGTAGAATGCATGCTCCAATGAGCACCGTCCCGTCCATCGCCGAACCCGCGCCCCGCGCCCGCAACAGGCTGGCCGACGAACCAGGCGTCGCGCCGCACGCCGGCAACGCGTCCTGATGCTCCGTCAACGCTCGTCCCGACCCGCATCCGCGGGCCGCCGCCGCGTCGCCTGAGACAGCGCGCGCACATCCTGACCCCCCACATCGACCACGGCAGCCATTCTCCATGTTCTTCCGCAACCTGACCCTGTTCCGCTTTCCCAAATCGCTCGACCTGGATGGCCTTGAAGAGGCGCTTGCCACCCATCCGCTCAAGCCCGTCGGCCCGCTGGAGCTGTCGTCCAGCGGCTTCGTCGCCGCGCTCGGCCGCGAGTCGGAGGCCTACAGCCATCGCCTCAACGACGCCGCCTGGGTCGCGGTCGGCGGCGAGGACCGGCTGCTGCCAGGCGCCGTGGTCAACGACATGCTCGCGCGCAAGCTCGACGAAGCCGAGGAGCGCGAAGGCCGCCGCCCCGGTGGCCGCGCGCGCAAGCGCATGAAGGACGAGCTGATCCACGAACTGCTGCCGCGCGCCTTCGTCCGGCCCTCGCGCACCGACGCCATGCTCGACCTCAAGCACGGCCTGTGCATCGTCGATACCTCGTCGCGCAAGAACGCCGAGGCGGTGGTCTCCGCGCTGCGCCAGGCGCTGGGCAGCTTCCCGGCGCTGCCGGCGAACGCCGAAGTCGCGCCGCGCAGCGTGCTGACGGGATGGATCGCGGGCGAGCCGCTGCCCGAGGGCCTGTCGCTGGGCGAGGAGTGCGAGCTCAAGGACGGCAACGACACCGGCGCGATCGTGAAGTGCCAGCGCCAGGACCTGGGCAGCGACGAGATCAGCCACCACCTCGAGGCCGGCAAGCAGGTCACGAAGCTGGCGCTGGTGCTCGACGACCACGTCTCGTTCGTGCTGGGCGAGGACCTGGTGCTGCGCAAGCTCAAGTTCCTCGACGGCGCGGTGGACCAGCTCGAAGGCGGCGACCGCGATGACATGCGCGCCGAACTCGATGCGCGCTTCATGTTGATGTCGGCCGAAGTGCGGCGTCTGTTCGAAATCCTCGAGCCGGCGCTGAAGCTGTCGCGCGTCGACGCCTGAACGCGATGTACGTGCGCCGCATGCACGCACACCGCATGCGCGCGCGCCGGTAGAATCCACACATGTCGTCCCTGCTCCGCCTGCTGCTCACGAAGTCCCCGGCACCGGGCACCCGCAACATCCAGCGCGACACCATCGCGCTGGCGATGGACGACGGCAGCGAGGTCGCGGTGCTGCGCGTGCGCGACCCGCGCGCGCGCCGCCTGCGGCTGTCGGTCGACGAACGCGGTGCGCGCCTGACCCTGCCTCCGCGCGCCAGCGTGGTCTCGGGCGAACGCTTCCTCGAACTGCACCGCGACTGGCTGCAGGCCCAGCTGCGCGCGCACGCCATCGACGACATCGTCGCGCCGCTGGAGCGCGGCACCACGCCGGCGCTGCCGCTGCGGGGCGCGATGGTTTCGCTCCGCTGGGAGCCGGGTCGCTATGCCTGCATCGTCCGCGATGGCGACGGCCTGGTGTTCCGCCACACCGGCCGCGGCGGCGACGACGCGCTCCGCCGCGCCCTGCGCGATTTCTACGAAGGCGAGGCCCGCGCCGACATCGGCGCGTGGCTGCCGCGCTACCTGCCGGGGCTGCCGCGCGCGCCGGCACGCGTGCGCCTGAGGGCGATGTCCTCGCAGTGGGGTTCACTGGCGCCCGACGGCACGCTCGCGCTCGACCTTTCGCTGGTGCTGGGCCGGCCGGCGGCGTTCGAATACGTGCTGGTGCATGAGCTCTGCCACCTGGTGCACGCCGATCATTCGCCGGCGTTCTGGGCCGAAGTCGAGGCCCGCTGCCCCGACTGGCGCACCGAGCGCGACTGGTTCCGCGAGCATGGCCGGCGACTCAAGGCGATGCTGAGGGTGCTGTCCGGTCCACCCGTCTGACATCGTTGTACGGATCAGGCCACCACGTTGGCGAGTCCGGAGCGAGTCCAATGCACCCCCCACTGCTTCCCGTGCTCCTGGCCGGCCTGGTACTCCTGGGAAGCGGCTGCCAGAACGCCGCGGACGCCGCGGCCGAAGCCGCGATCGAGCGCGCCACGGGCAAGCAGATGGACGTGGCTCGCGACGGCGACCGGCTGGACATCCGCGGCAGCGAAGGTGCGATGAGCATCGCCGCGGGCGATGGCGTCGCGCTGCCGACGGACTTCCCCGGCGACGTGTTCCTGCCGGCGAACTACGGCATCAACAGCGTGATGGACGTCGGTGGCGCGCGACTGGTGAGCCTAGAGGCGGAGGGTTCGGTCACATCGATGTTCAAGGCCGCGCGTAGCGACATGGAGCGCAAGGGCTGGTCGCAGACGCTGGCGATGCAGCAGGCCGACAGCGCCATGCTCGGCTTCAGCCACGGCGAGCGGGAAGCCACCTACACCTTCACCGGCCGCAATGGCCAACAGCTCATGGTCGGCATCCAGCTGCGCGACAGGGCCACGCGGCACTGAGCCGCGCTCAGCCGGCGAGGAAGCCGCCGATCGCGGCGGCGACCGCCTGCGGATCCTCCATGTGCAGATGGTGGCCACCGGGCAGCACCTGCAGCTCGCCGGCGGGCAGCAGCGCGGCGCGCGCGCGGCGCACGGGATCAGGCAGGTAGGGCTGGGCGGGATCGGCGAACAGCACCCGGGTCGGACAGGCGATGCCGGCCACCAGGTCCTCGACCTGGGCCTCGGTCATGCGCACCATCGTCGGCAGGGTCAGGCGCGGATCGCTGCTCCAGCTCCAGCCGCCGTCCACCGCCAGCGTGCCGCGCTCGACCAGCAGCCGCGCGGCGGCGTCAGCCAGGCCGTTGGCCTTCATCCGTGCGCGCACCGCGACATCGAGGTCCGGGAACACGCGCAGGCGCTTGGCATCGAGCGCGCGCGTGGACGCCACCGCTTCGCGCAGCCGCTCGACGGTGCGGCCGGGCTCTTCGGACAGCGCGCCCAGGGCTTCGATGGCCACCAGCCGCTCGATGCGGTCGGGGCAGGCCGCGGCCACCAGGCTGGCGATGCCCGCGCCCATCGAATGCCCGAGCAGCGCGAAGCGATCCCAGCCCAGCGCATCGGCGATGTCGAGCACGGTATGCACGGCACCGGCGAAGGAGTAGTCCATGCCGCGGGGCAGGTGGTCGCTCGCGCCGTGTCCGGGCAGGTCCGGCGCCACCAGGTCGACCGCGCCGAGCAGCGGCGCCAGCGGCACGAAGCTTGCGGCGTTGTCGAGCCAGCCATGCAGGGCCAGCACGCGCGGTGCGCCGGCGTCGCCCATGCGCAGGCCGCGCACGATGCCCATCGGCAGCGCGAGCGCGAAGTCGCGCATCAACGCCATGCGTCGAAACCGCGGGTGGCGATCGCCGCGAGCGCAGCGGCGTGCGCGGGCGCATCGTTGAGGCAGGGGATATAGGAGAGCTCCGCGCCGCCGGCCTCGCGGAAGAACTCCGCGTTCTGCAGCGCGATCTCCTCCAGCGTTTCCAGGCAGTCGGCGGCGAAGCCCGGACAGGCGACGTCGACGCGGCGGACGCCCTCGGCGGGCAGGCCGCGGACGGTGGCGTCGGTGGCCGGCGACAGCCACTTGCCGCCGCCGAAGCGCGACTGGAACGTGGCCTGCCAGGCATCGTCGGACAGGTCGAGCGCGGCGGCGATCGCGCGCGCGCCGGCGAGGCACTGCTGCTGGTAGGGATCGCCCTGGTCGACCAGGCGCTGCGGAATGCCGTGGAAGGAAAACAGCAGCCGGTCGCCGCGGCCGTTGGCCGCCCAGTGCGCGCGGATCGAGTCGGCGACCGCGGCCACCCACGCGGGATCGACATGGTAGTCCTCGACCATGCGCGCGGCCGGCATCTCGCGCGCGACAACGTCGGCCATCGAGGCGGTGGTGGTGGTCGAGTACTGCGGGTACAGGGGCAATACCAGCACGCGCGCGCCCTGGCCGCGCAGTTCGCGCAGCCGGCGGGTGAACGCGGGCTCGCCGTAGCGCATCACGTGTTCGACATGCACGCCGGGCAGCAGCGCCTGCACCGCCTGCGCCAGCCGGCGGGTGTGCACTTCCAGCGGCGAGCCGCCATCCATCCACACCTCGGCGTATTTGTGCGCGACCTTGCGCGAGCGCAGCGGCAACACCACCAGCCGCAGCAGCGGTTGCCAGAACAGGCGCGGCAGCTGCACCACGCGGGGGTCGGACAGGAACTCGAGGAGGTAGCGCGACACGGCGTCCGCGGTCGGCGCGGAGGGCGTGCCAAGGTTGGCCAGCAACAGGACGTCGCGGGCTGGAGGCGTGGCTTCGATCATGATCGGCTGCTGGCGTCTTGCGTGCGGGCGCGGCCCGCCAGTGTACGGTCAGGCCATGCGGTCCGGAGCGGCGGCACCCGGGCTCACCGCCGATTCATGGCCGCGCGACTAGCCTGACGGCCCACGCGGCGCGGTCGACATCGCACGCCCCGGGTCGCATCCTCCCAATACCGCCGTATCCGCCACGGAGTCGTCCATGACCGCCAAGCGCCACCTGCTCCGCCTGCCTGTCCTCGCCGCCGCGCTGTGCCTTGCGCTGGTTGCCGCGCCTGCATCCGCCGGCCCCGAAGAGGATGCGCGCGCGCTCAACGCGGTGCGCGTACTCACCGACATCCAGGCCATCCCGGAGTCGGCGATTCCGGAAAAGCTGTTCGACGAAGGCCACGCGATCGTGGTCGTGCCCGACACCCTCAAGGTGGGCCTGGTGATCGGCGGCCGCCGCGGCCACGGCCTGATGTCGGTGAAGAATCCCGACGGCACCTGGTCCAACCCGAGCTTCGTCAAGCTCACCGGCGGCAGCATCGGCTTCCAGGCCGGCGTGCAATCGGCCGACGTGGTGCTGGTCTTCCGCAGCCAGCGCGGCCTGGAGTCGATCGTCAACGGCAAGTTCACCCTCGGCGCCGACGCCGGGGTTGCCGCCGGCCCGGTGGGCCGCAACGCCTCGACCGCCACCGACGGCGAGCTCAAGGCCGAGATCTGGTCGTGGTCGCGTGCGCGCGGCCTGTTTGCCGGCGTGGCACTTGATGGCGCCGTGCTCTCGATCGACGACGAGGCCAACGAGGCCACCTATGGCCGCGACACCACGCCACGGATGATCTTCGAGGGCCGCGCCACCGGCCAGCCTTCGGCCGCGGTGGTCGACTTCCGCGACAGCCTGGAGGAGGCCACGGCATTGGCGCGTGCCAATCGCGGCACCGATGGAGCCTCGGGCGCCACCGCCGGAACCGACACCGCGGCGGCCACAGCGCCCGCACCGGTCGTCGAGACCGCGCCCATCCGCTCCGACAGCGTGCCGCCGCAGGGCCCCAGCGCGTTCCAGCCGGTCGACGACGCCCCGGTGACCTCCGAGCCGCTTCCGGCCGACGGCCTGCCGGCGCCGCTTCCCGATCCCATCGACTGACGCGCCGGATGCAGCGCCCGCGGTCCATGCCGCGGGCGACTTGGTATCCTGAGCGCCCGAACACACGCAGGTAGCGGCATGGGCAGTTTCAGCATCTGGCATTGGATCATCGTCCTGGTGGTCGTGCTGCTGATCTTCGGTACCAAGCGCCTCCGCGGCGCCGGCCGCGACCTGGGCGAAGCCGTCAAGGGCTTCAAGAAGGGCATCGCCGACGAAGACGACAAACCGGCCGGCCAGCTCGGCGACCAGACCCGCGACGGTGAGCGCAAGACCGAGCGCGACGACGACACCGTGCAGCGCTGATCCCGGCGCGGCGGGCCGCACGGCATGTTCGACCTCGGCTTCACCGAACTGGCGCTGGTGGCGCTGGTGGCGCTGGTGGTGCTCGGCCCCGAGCGCCTGCCGAAGGCCGCGCGCTTCGCCGGCCTGTGGGTGCGGCGCGCGCGCGCGCAGTGGTATTCGGTGAAGTCCGAGCTCGAGCGCGAACTGGCCGCCGACGAACTGAAGCAGAACCTCGACGCCGCGCGCACCGCGGCCACCGACCTCGAGCGCGAAGTGCGCACGGCGGTCACTGACGTCGACCGCGACGTGCGCCAGACCGGCGAAGACGCGCAGCGCGGACTCGTGGCGCTTCGCGACGAGCTTGCCGGCGGCGTGGAGCCCGGCGCCCGCGCCGACGCGGCTGCGGACACCGGCGCGGACAGGGCCACGGAGGCCGAGGCCGCGGGCGACGTCCACGCCGATTCCGGCACCGGCACCGCGGCTGCGGACCCTGCAGGCAGCGACCCGCCCCCACTGGCCAATGGAGACACCGATGGCCGGCACTGAGGGCGAAGGCCACATCTTCGACCACCTGCTCGAGCTGCGCAGCCGGATCATGCGCGGGCTGGCCGGCCTGGGCGTGGTGCTGCTGGTGCTGCTGCCGTTCGCCAACAGGCTGTATGCCTGGCTGTCGGCGCCGCTGGTGGCCAAGCTGCCCGAAGGCGCGCACCTGATCGCGGTCGAGGTCGCGTCGCCGTTCTTCGCTCCGCTGAAACTCGCGTTCTTCGCCGCCGTGGTGCTGAGCATGCCGTGGCTGCTCTACCAGGCCTGGTCGTTCGTGGCGCCGGGGCTGTACAAGCGCGAGAAGCACCTCGCGCTGCCGCTCCTGGCAAGCTCGCTGCTGCTGTTCTACGCCGGCTGCGCGTTCGCCTTCTACGTCGTGCTGCCCTCGGTGTTCGGCTTCCTCACCATGGTCACGCCCGAGGGCGTGGAAATGATGACCGACATCAACGCCTACCTCGACTTCGTGCTGGTGATCTTCCTCGCCTTCGGCATCAGTTTCGAGCTGCCTGTGGCGCTGGTGATCCTGGTGCTGATGGGCTGGGTGACGCCGGCGCAGCTGAAGGAATCGCGCGGCTACGCGATCGTCGGCATCTTCATCCTGGCCGCGGTCATCACCCCGCCGGACGTGATCTCGCAGCTGCTGCTGGCGATCCCGATGTGCCTGCTGTACGAGGCGGGGATCATCGCCGCGCGCATGGTCGCGCCGCGGCCCGACGCCGCCGGCGACAGCGGCACCGGCACCGGCTGATGCGCCCCGCCGGCTTCTGGCGGCGCTGCGCGGCATGGACGTTGGATGCGGCGCTGGTGGCGCTGCCGGTGCTGCTGCTGTGCCGGGATGCCATGCACAGGGCGGCGGCAACGTTCACGCAATCCTGGGGCGCGCTGGTCGATGCCGTGGCGCAGCGCATGGCGGCGATGATCCTGTCCCCCGCCACGTCCGCTTCGACAGCCCCCGACCCGGGCGCCATGACCAGCCTGGCCCGCGACTCGCTGCGCGATCCAGCCCTGCTCGCGGCCGCGGCCGACCTCCAGTCGGCGCTGATCGGGCTGCTGGGCGTGCCGATGGCGGTCTTCGTAACCCTGTTCCTGGCATGGTGCGTCGGCTTCGAACGCTCACCGCTGCAGGCCACGCCCGGCAAGCGCGCGCTCGGCCTGCGCGTGGTCGACCTGGCCGGCGACCGCATTGGAACAGGTGTGGCGCTCGCAAGGTTCCTGGCCGGCACCCTGTCGTGGCTGAGCCTCAACATCGGCCACCTGCTGGCCGGCCTTGCGCCCGATCACGCGGCGCTGCACGACCGGCTCAGCCGGACCCGCGTGGTGCTTGCACCCGGCGCACCGGAGCGGATGCCGCCATGGGCCACGGCCTGGCTGGTCCTTCAGGCGGTCGCGTGGCTGGCAGCCCTGGCCTGGGCCGCGCAGGCGATGGCCGTGCCGATGCAGGCGGCGCTGGACCGGGCGCTGTGGGGCTGAGCCGGGTCAGGCCACCACTTCGTGCTGGCTGCCACCCTCGGCCGGACCGTCGCAGACATCGCGCCACATGTAGTACATGACCCCGAACATCACCACGTACAGCGCAACCATCGCCGCAAGATAGGCCGGCGCGGCAAGCACCATGCCCAGGGCCGGATGCACCATGCTGCCCACGCCCATCAGCACCGCCACGACCAGGCCCAGCAGCAGCAGCGCCACCATCCCGGCCACCGTCACCACGATGCTCAGCACCAGCAGCGGCAGCAGGTTGCGCAGGGCGCCGAGCAGGCCGTCGCCCAGGGCCTCGCCAATGCCCCGGCCGCCAAGGGCGACCTGCCCCAGGGCGATCGCGTAGGCACCGTTGAAAAACATGCCGACGATGAACAGCAGGCCGAGGAAGGTGCCGAGGCCGCTTGGCAGCGGTGGCAGCACCGGCGTGGTGCCCGGCTCCGCGCCCTCGAGCGCTTCGAACACCGAACCGATCTGGGCGAAGAAGTCGCCGCCAAAGGCGAACGCCACGGCGCCGAACAGCACCATGCCAACCGCGATCAGCCCCAGCAGCACGCCAATCACGCGGCCGGCGCCCTGGCCACCGCCGAAGACATCGAAGATCGCCGCCGCGCGGGTTGGCGCACCGGATTCGCTGGCGTGCAACAGCCGCAGGTAGCCTGCGAACAGCGGACCCATCACCAGCAGCGAAAACAGCACCGAGAAGCCCATCAGCGCGATCATCACCCCGGCGCTGGTGACGCCCAGGACGCTCTGCACCACGATCTGGATGAGGCTGGGCACCAGTGCAACCAGCATCATCAGCGCCGCGCCGCCAAGGACCGCGCGCGGGTTGCCGCCGCCCAGGTTCACGGCGTTCATCAGCCAGCGCCAGCCGGAAGCCGGGCCCATCGTGCGTGTACTCATCCAGTGTCCCCGGGTAGCAGTGTGTCCGTGGCGACGCCACGCCCGCTTATCGTAACCCGGCGACCTCAGGCGTGGCGGCGCGCGCGGCGCACGAAGCGGCGCAATACCCGACGTGCGTCCGGCGCGGCGCGCACACCGGCGCGCATGGCGGCCGGGTCCAGGCCTTCGGCGGCCAGGCTGTCGCGGCGCGCGTCGATATAGCCGCGCATGTGGCCGGCGCTGAATTCCGGGTGGAACTGCACGCCCCAGGCCGCGTCGCCCCAGCGGAAGGCATGGTTGTCGTCGAGGTCGGAAGACGCCAGCGCGACGGCGCCGGCCGGGAGTTCCAGCACGCTCTGCAGATGGGTGGCCTGGGCCAGGAAGCGCTCCGGCAGGCCGGCGAACAGCGGATCACCCTTGGCCTCCGGACCCGGGTCGATGGCGACGGTGCCCATCTCGCGGCCGCGGGGGTTGTCGGCGACGGTGCCGCCCAGCGCGTGCGCCAGCAGCTGGTGGCCATAGCAGATGCCGAACAGCTGCGCGCCGTCGTGGGCCGCGTCACGAAGCCAGTCGGCCGTGCGCTCGCTCCAGGGTTCGCGGTCGCTGACCATGGCGCCGGAGCCGCTGACCAGCACGCCGGCATAGCCGCGATGCGACGGCGCTGCGTCACCGGACTGCACATCGACCACCTCGACCTCGCCGCGCGACAGCCCGGCGGCGGTGCGGATCCAGTGCGCGAAGCTGCCGTGGCGGCGCATCGATGCCACGGGACGGCCGGTCTCGAGGACCAGGAAAGGAGGTGTGTTCCGGGGCATGCAGTGCAACCTTGGACGTGCGGCCGCGGGGCGCGCGGGGGCGGCCGCTATACTAGCCCGCCCTCCATCCACGCCGCCTCCGGCGGGCACGGACCGCGCATGACCGCACCCACTTTCCAGCAGCTGATCCAGCGGCTCAACGACTTCTGGGCCGCGCAGGGCTGCGTGCTGGTCCAGCCGCTCGACCTCGAGGTCGGCGCCGGCACCTTCCACCCGGCGACGTTCCTGCGTTCGCTCGGGCCGGAGCCGTGGAACGCCGCCTACGTGCAGCCCTGCCGCCGTCCCACCGACGGCCGCTACGGCGAGAACCCCAACCGCCTGCAGCGCTACTACCAGTACCAGGTGGTGATGAAGCCCTCGCCCGACAACATCGTCGAGCTCTATTTCGAATCGCTGAAGAGCGTCGGCGTGGACCCGCTGGTGCACGACCTGCGCCTGGTCGAGGACAACTGGGAATCGCCGACGCTCGGCGCCTGGGGCCTGGGCTGGGAAGTCTGGTTGAACGGCATGGAAGTGACCCAGTTCACCTGGTTCCAGCAGGCCGGCGGCATCGAGTGCAAGCCGGTGCTGGGCGAGATCACCTACGGCCTCGAGCGCCTGTGCATGTATCTGCAGAACGTCGACGACGTGTTCGACCTGGTGTGGACGCACGGCCCCGACGGCACGCCGGTCACCTATCGCGACGTGTACCACCAGAACGAAGTCGAACAGAGCACGTACAACTTCGAGCACGCCGACGTCGCCGAGCTGTTCCACCGCTTCGACGCCTGTGAGGCCGAGGCGATGAAGCTGGTGGAACTCGGCCTGCCGCTGCCCGCCTACGAGCAGGTGATGAAGGCCAGCCACAGCTTCAACATGCTCGATGCCCGGCGCGCGATCAGCGTCACCGAGCGCCAGCGCTACATCCTGCGCGTGCGCAGGCTGTCGCAGGCGGTCGCCGAAGCCTATTTCGCGCAGCGCGAGAAGCTCGGCTTCCCCGGGCTGAAGTCCGCCGCGAAGAACGTCGCCTGACAGGGAGCCACAGCGCATGACCGAGGTCTTCTCCATTGCATTCGTCTACGCCTGGTCCGCGCCGGTGGCGTTCGGATTCTTCGCCGCGTACTGGGCGCAGCAGACCGGGCGCAATGCGTGGCTCTGGCTGCTGTTCGGCGTGCTGCTGATGCCGCTGGCCGGCATCGTCCTGCTGATGCTCAACGGCGACCGCAAACCGACCACGCCGGGCAACGGCCTGGGCCACCTCATCGCGGTCAACAAGGACCTTCCGTGACCGATACCGCTCCACTCCTGATCGAACTGGGCACCGACGAACTTCCCGTCGCCGCGCTGCCGGGCTTGGCACGCGCGTTCCTCGACGGAGTCCGCGACGCACTCACCGCGCGTGGCATCGCCTTCGCAGAGGGCGCACGGCCGCTGTACGGACCGCGCCGGCTCGCCGTCCTGCTGGACGGGGTGGCCACGGTGCAACCCGACCGCGCGTCCGAAGTGCTGGGCCCCTACGTCAACATCGCCCTGGACGCCGAAGGCCAGCCGACGCGAGCGCTGCAGGGTTTCGCGCAGAAGGCCGGCGTCGACTGGAGCACGCTCGAACGCACCACCGACCAGAAGGGCGAGCGTTTCGTGCACCGCTCGGTGACAACCGGCGCCGCCACGCGCGACCTGCTGCCCGAGGTGCTGGACGAAGCCATCGCGGCGATCCCGGTGCCCAAGGCGATGCGCTGGGGCGCGCATGCGCACGCCTTCGCCCGCCCCGTGCACTGGCTGGTGGTGCTGCTCGGCGGCGACGTGGTGCCGGCCAGTGCCTTCGGCATCGCGTCCGACCGCATGAGCCGTGGCCATCGCTTCATGCATGACCGGCCGGCCTGGATCGGCGCACCCGGCGACTACGTCGACGCGCTGCGCGGTGCGAAGGTGCTGGTGGATCCCGAAGAGCGCCGCGCCGCCATCATCTCCGGCGTCGAGGCCGCAGCCACGAAGCTCGGCGGCACCGCGCGCATCGAGCCCGGCAACCTGGCGCAGGTGGAATGCCTGGTCGAATGGCCATCGGCCGTGGCCTGCTCCTTCGACCCCGGCTTCCTGGCCGTGCCGCAGGAGGCGCTGGTGGCGACCATGGAAGCCAACCAGAAGTTCTTCCCGGTGCTGGGCGGGGACGGCCGCCTGACCGAGCACTTCATCGGCGTGGCCAACATCGCCTCGCGCGACGAATCCGAAGTGCGCAAGGGTTACGAACGCGTGATCCGCCCGCGCTTCGCCGACGCCCGCTTCTTCTTCATCGAAGACATGAAGCAGGGCCTGTCGGCGATGAACGACGGCCTGGCCACCGTGACCTACCAGGCGAAGCTCGGCAGCGTGGCCGACAAGGCCGCGCGCGTGGCCGCATTGGCGGAGGCGCTGGCACCGGCGGCGGGGATCGACGCGGCGCTTGCGCGCCAGACCGCGCTGCTGTCGAAGGGCGACCTGCAGTCACGCATGGTCAACGAATTCCCCGAGCTGCAGGGCATCGCCGGGCGCTATTACGCGATCCAGGATCCAGCGCTTGCGGGACTGTCCCCTGGCGATCGCGAGGCGCTGGCCAATGCGCTGGACGAAGCCTGGCAGCCCCGCGGCGCCGGCGACGCCATCGCGCCTTCGCCGCTGGGCCGGCTGCTGGCGATCGCCGAACGCATCGACACCCTGGCCGGCGGGTTCGCGGCCGGGCTCAAGCCCACCGGCAACAAGGATCCTTTCGCCCTGCGCCGCAACGCGCTGGCGCTTGCGCGCACGATCATCGAAGGCGGGCTGGAGCTGGATGTCCACGGAATGCTGGACTCCGCGCGTCGGCTGGCATTGGCCGCCATGGTCGACACCGCCGACTCCGCACTCGCCTCGGCAAGCGGCGAGAAAGAGCAAGCCCGCGCCCGCAAGTCCCTGGAGCAGGCGGTCGCCGAACGCGACGCGGACCAGCATTCCGCCGTCGATGAACTCTACGACTTCGTCATCGAGCGCCTGCGCGGCTACTACGCCGGCCGCGGCGTGCCGGTGCAGCAGTTCAATGCCGTGGCCGCGCTGCGCCCGGCGTCGCTGCGCGACTTCGACCGCCGCATCGACGCCATCGCCAGCTTCGCGAAGCTGCCCGAGGCCGAGGCCCTGGCCGCCGCCGACAAGCGCATCCGCAACATCCTGCGCAAGGCCGAGGGCACGGTGCCCGATACCGTGGATCCCACGCTGCTGCACGAGCCGGCCGAACAGGCCCTGGCCGCCGCGGTGGAATCCGCCTACGCCGACACCGGCGCGCCGCTTGCCGCCGGCAACTACGGCGATGCGCTCGCGCGCCTGGCCCGGCTGCGGCCGCAGGTCGATGCGTTCTTCGACGCGGTGATGGTCAACGCCGAAGATCCCGCCCTGCGCGGCAACCGCCTGGCGCTGCTGCAGCGGCTGTCCTCGCGACTGGGCAGCGTGGCGGCCATCGAACACCTGTCGGCCTGACACCGGGCCCGGGCCGGATTGCGTTAATCGCGCCTCGACACGCCCCCTGTATCCTTCATCGATGCATCCGCCCCGCCGCGCACTCCTCGCCGCCCTTCTGCTCGCAGCCACCGGCGGCGCGCATGCCGTCAGCGTCTCCTCGGTCGAGGTCAAGGGCCTCGACGACGAGATGGAAGAAAACGTCCGCACGTCGCTGTCGCTGGTCGATGCCATCGGCGATGAACTGGGCTGGCGCCGCCTGGGCTACATGCTTCGCGCCGCGGATGACGAGACCCGCGAGGCGCTGGAACCCTTCGGCTACTACTCTCCGCGGATCGTGGTCGAGCGCGTGCGCAACGGCGAGCGCCGGGTGGTGCTGGACACCGCTGCGACCGAGGGCCAGGACGCGGCCGATACGGCGGCCGCGACCGCGGCCGTGGTCCGCGAGGCCGACCGGGACCCCGGGCGCGCGCGCGACGACGCGCAGGCGCCGGTTTCGGTGGTGATCACGGTGGAACCCGGCGACCCCGTGCGCGTGCGCCGCGCCGACATCGCCATCATCGGCGATGGCCACGACGACCCTTACCTCAGCGAAGAGGTCGACGACTTCATTCCGCGCGAGGGCTCTGTACTGCACCACCCGACCTATGAAGCCAGCAAGGCGCGGATCAGCCGCCGGCTGGCGGAGCGCGGTTATTTCGACGCCGATTTCTCCGCCCGCCGGGTCGCGGTCACCCGCGCCGAAGAAGCCGCCGACATCGAACTGGTCTGGACCAGCGGCGACCGCTACGACATGGGCGCAACGCGCTTCACGCAGGCGCCGCACGAGGTGGTCGACAACAGCCTGCTCGAACGCCTGGTGTACTGGGAAGAAGGCCAGTACTACCACCAGGGCCGCCTGGACCGCCTGCGCACCTCACTCAACTCGCTCGATTATTTCAGCCGCGTCGACATCACCCCGCGCCCCGGGGAGGCCGAGGACGGCCGGGTGCCGGTGGACGTCACGCTCACGCCGGCCAAGCGCGATGTCTACAGCGCCGGCCTGAGCTACGGCACCGACAGCGGCGCCGGCGTCCGCCTCGGGCAGGAGCGCCGCTACGTCAACCGCCGCGGACACAAGGCGCTGTGGCAGGTGGACTATGCCCAGAACCGCAAGACCCTGACCCTGCAGTACCGGATCCCGGCCTTCCGCTGGCTCGACGGCTGGTACACGGCCAGCCTGCAGGCCGCCGACGAGCAGACCGACTACATCGACACCCGGCGCATCGAGTTCGTCGCCAGCCGCAGCGGCCAGTACAACCGCAACCTCAACCTGGTGGCCTCGATGCACGCGCTGCGCGAACGCTGGGCCTACGAGTACGAGGCCGACGCCGATCCCACGACGCCACCGGTGTACCGCTATGCCACGTTCACCTATCCCTCGCTGCGCGCGACCTACGTCGACCTCGACGACGCACTGTTCCCGCGCAGCGGCTACAGCGGCAGCTTGCTGCTTCGCGGCGGTGTGGAAGGTGCGGGCTCCGAGGCCAGCTTCGCCCAGGTCCACGCGCGCGCGCACTGGTACCTGGGCATCGGCGACAGCGACCGGCTGATCCTGCGCGGCGAGTACGGCCGCACCGAAACCAGCGCCCTGGTCGACATGCCGCCGAGCCTGCGCTACTACGCCGGCGGCGACGGCAGCATCCGCGGCTACGAATGGCGCGAGGTCGGCCCGCGCGTGGTCGACGATGACGACGACAGCTTCGCCCTGGGCGCGCGCCATGTGTTCACCGCCAGCGCCGAGTACGAACACTACTTCGGCGGCGGGCCCTGGGGCATCGGTGCCTTCGTCGACACCGGCAGCGCCTACGACGGCTCGCCCGACCTGCGCACCGGCGTCGGCGTCGGCCTGCGCTGGCAGACGCCGGTCGGCCCGCTGCGGCTGGATATCGCCCGCGGCCTGGACGATCCGGATTCGCCCTTCACCCTGCATCTCAACATCGGGACCAGCCTGTAGTGGCCCGCACGCCCGACCCCACTCCCGAAGAGCGCGAGGCGCGGATCGCGGATCTGCGCGCGCGGCGCAAGGCGCGCATGCGCGCGCTGGCGATCCGCAGCGCCATCGGCATCGCGGCGCTGCTGGTGCTGGTGCTGGTGGTGGCGTGGTGGCTGCTGTCGACGCTTGGCGGCCGCGACTTCCTGCTGTCGCAGGTGGTGTCGCGCCTGCCCGCCGGAACCACGCTGGAATGGCGCGATGCCGAAGGCCCGGCGTCCGGGCCGCTGACGCTGCACGACGTCGCCTTCCAGCAGCTGGTCTGTCCCGAAGTCGACGACACGCCGGTGCCCTACGGCCAGTGCGCGGCGCCCAACGCGCTGCGCTTCAGCGCCAGGCGGGTCACCATCGACCCGGCGCTGCGACCGCTGCTCGGCCGCGTGCTGCGCCTGGACGCGGCCGAGGTCGAGGGCGCGGTGCTGGAGCTGCCGCCGTCCGACGACGGCGAACCGTTCTCGCTGCCGCGCTGGCCCGAGGTGCTGCCGCAGATCGAACCACCGCTCGGCCTGCAGGCCGACGCCATCGAGATCGACGGTTTCCGCGTGCTGCGCGGCGGCGAGCCGATGATCGACATCGCCAGCGTCCGCGGCGGCATGGAGGCACGCAGCGGGCTGCTGCGCCTGCAGGACATCGTTGTCGACAGCGACCGCGGCGTGTTCAGGGCCGGCGGCGAGTACGCGCCCGGCGACGACTACCGCATGGACCTCACCGCCTCGGCGCTGCTGCCGGCGCCCGCGGGCAGCACGCGGCCGCGCCTGGGTTTGGTGGCACGCGGCAACGTGGCCGCGCTCGACGTGGCGCTGTCCGGGCATGCGCCGGCACCGGTGCGCGCGCGTCTGGGCCTGCGCGGCGGCGAGGACGCGCCGCGGTGGACGTTCACCGCCGCCAGCGAAGCGCTCGATCCCGCGCTGCTGGCAGGTGCCGGCGAGCCCGGCACGCCGCTGGCCTTCGACCTCGACGCCCGCGGCACCGGCGGCCGCGCCGAGCTGCGGGGCGACATCGCGTACGGCGAATTCCGCGCCACCGTGCAGCCCTCGGTGGCCATCCTCGATGAGCAGGTGCTGGAGTTCGACCCGCTGGTGGTCGACGTGCTCGACGGCCGCATCACCGTCACCGGCCGCGGCGACTTCGCCGATCCGCAGGCCGCCAGCGTCCGCTACGCAGTGCTTGCGCGCGGCCTGGCCTGGGCACCGACGCCCGCGGACGGGGCCGCCGCCGATCCCGCCGCGACCGTGCACGCCGACGCCGATATCGGCCTGGCCGGCACCGCCGAGGCCTGGGCCGTGGTCGGCCAGGCCACGCTCACCCGCGATGGCGAAGCCGCCGAGGTCGAGCTGCGTGGCCTCGGCGACCAGTCGCGCCTGGACCTGCGCAGCCTGGTCGCGCGCACGCCCGGCGGCAGCCTGGACGGCAGCGGGCACGTGGCCTGGGCGCCGGCGCCGGGCTGGTCGATCGATGCCGAACTCGCCGGCTTCGACCCCGGCTACTTCGCCCCCGATTTCAGCGGCGCGATCGACGGCCGCATTTCATCCACCGGCAGTACGCGCGACGACGGCGGCCTCGAGCTCACCGTCGATGCCAACGACCTTGGCGGCCAGCTGCGCGGACGCCGGCTCTCCGGCAGCGCCAGCGTCGCCATGCACGGCGCCGCCACCGGCAGCACCGCGCCGGCGGCCTACGAGGGCGAGGCCGCGCTCAGCGTCGGCGGCAGCCGGATCGACGCCCGCGGCCGCGTCGACCAGCGGCTCGACATTGAAGCGACGCTGGCGCCGCTGCAGCTCGACGACCTGCTGCCCGGCACCGCGGGACGCGTCCAGGGCACGCTCACCGTCGCCGGCGAGCGCAACACTCCCGACCTGCGCGCCGACCTCGACGGCAGCGGGCTGCGCTATGGCGACTACACCGCCGACAGCCTGCAGCTGCGTGGCCACCTGCCCTGGCGCAGCGGCGGCGGCGAGCTCAAGCTCGACGCGCGCGGCGTGCAGGCGGGCCTGGCCCTGGACACGCTGGCGCTGCGCGCGCGCGGTGCGGTCGAAGACCTTCAGCTCGACGCCGAGGCCCGCGGCGACATCGGCCACGCGACGCTGTCCGGCAGCGCCCGGCGCGGCGGCAACGGCCTCTGGCGCGGCGCGCTCGACGCGCTCCAGGTCGCCCCTGCGGTCGGTGCCGCCTGGCGCCTGCAGTCCACGGCCGCCTTCGCCCAGGCAGCGGGCGGGCGCTGGACGCTGTCGCCGGCCTGCCTGGCCCCGGAGGTCGGCGGCCACCTTTGCGCCAGCGCCGACTGGCCGCGGCAGGGGCTGTCGATCGACGGCGAACAGCTGCCGCTTGCCCTGGTCGCTCCGTACCTTCCCAAACAGGGCAGCGGCCGCCCCTGGTTCCTCGAGGGCAATATCGACATCGACGGCCGCCTGCGCCCGGCCGGCAATGCCTGGCAGGGCCATTTCAACCTCGCCTCGGCCAGCGGTGCGCTGCGCACCAGCGCGCGCTCACGCCGCGACGTGCTGTCCTACAGCGGCCTGGCGCTGGACGCGGAGTTCGATGCCAACCGCATCGCCGCAACGCTCGGCCTGGGTTTCAACGGCAGCGGCCGCATCGACGCGCAGCTGCGCACCGGCTGGGACGCGTACGCACCGCTGGAAGGCAATATCACCGCTGCCACCAGCGAGCTGACCTGGCTTGAACTGTTCTCGCCCGACATCGTCTCGCCCGAGGGACGCCTGGACGCCGACGTCAGCCTGGCGGGCACCCGCGCCGAACCGCGGCTTGGCGGCAGCGCCGCCCTGACCGGTTTCAGCGCCGAGATCCCGTCGCTGGCTATCGCGATCGTTGATGGCCAGGCCCGGCTGGAGGCCCTGCCCGACGGCAGCGCGCGCATCAGCGGCACGCTCGGCACCGGCGGCGACGGGCGATTGGCGATCGACGGCAGCCTCGGCTGGCAAACGGAGGGCTCGCCGCTGCTGCTGCAGGTGCGCGGCGACAACGTGCTGCTGTCCGACACCCGCGACCTGCGCGCGGTCGCCAGCCCCGACATCGAGGTGCGCTATGCCGCCGGCCGGCCACTGCAGGTCAGCGGCCGGGTGCTGGTGCCAAGCGCACGCATGGACCTGGAGCGGCTCAGCGACGGCGTCTCGGCGTCGCCGGACGTGGTGGTGCTCGACCCGGTCGATCCCGAAGAGGGCCCGGCCATGGCGATGGAGCTCGACCTCACGCTCGCCATGGGCGATGACGTGCATCTGAACGGTTTCGGCCTCGAAGGCGAACTGACCGGCGAGCTGCGCGTGCTCTCGCGCGCCGGTCGCGAGATGACCGGCCAGGGCATGCTCGAAGTCGGTGGCCGGTATGAAGCCTATGGCCAGGAGCTGGCGATCACCCGCGGCCGCCTTGAATGGTCGAACACGCCGGTCTCCGATCCGCTGCTCGACATCCGCGCCGAGCGCAAGGTCGGCGACGTGACCGCCGGCATCAACGTCGACGGCCGCGCCTCGGCGCCGCGCGCCCGGGTCTGGACCGATCCCGCCAGCGACGAGTCGGAAGCCCTGGCCCTGCTCGCGCTGGGACGCCCGCTGTCGAGCCTGAGCGGCCGCCAGGCCAGCGACCTCGATGCCGCATCCGCGGCGCTCAACGCCGGCGGCAGCCTGCTGGCAGGGCAGCTGGGCAAGCAGATCGGCCTCGACGACGCCGGCGTGATGGAATCGCGCGCGCTCGGCGGCAGCGTGCTCGGCATCGGCAAGCAGCTGTCACCGCGGCTGTACGTCGGCTTCGGCGTCTCGCTGCTGGGCACCGGCCAGGTGCTGACGCTGAAGTACCTGCTGCGCAAGGGCTTCGACATCGAAGTCGAATCCAGCACCCTGGAAAGCCGCGGCTCCGTCAACTACCGCCACGAACGCTAGCCGGCTTTCGCAGGAGCGGCTGCAGCCGCGAAGCCCTGTAGGAGCAGCTATAGCTGCGAAGCGTTCGTGGGAGCAGCTATAGCTGCGAAGCCGTTGCGGGATCGCCTGCAACCATAAAGCCATCGCTTCGCCCCGGTCGCGGCCATGGCCGCTCCTACAAAATCAGTTGCAGCAGCAGCTGTAGCTGCGAAGCCGTTGCGGGATCGCCTGCAACCTCAAAGCCATCGTTCGTCCCGGTCGCGGCCATGGCCGCTCCTACAAAATCAGTTGCAGCAGCAGCTGTAGCTGCGAAGCCGTTGCAACAGCAGCCACCCGCGAAGCCCTTGTGGGAGCAGCTATAGCTGCGAAGCCGTTGCGGGATCGCGTGCAACCTCAAAGCCATCGCTTCGCCCGGTCGCGGCCATGGCCGCTCCCACAAGTTCGTGGCTGGCGGCGGCAGCCGGAATCAGCTGGCGGCGGCGCTCACGGCCCGGCCGTCGCCGGCACGATCCGGGCGCCGCGCAGGCCGGGCACGCCGTCGTGGACATCCGTCCAGACCACGTGCGCGATGCCGCCGGCGACCGCCAGCTGCGGGAAGCCGGTGCCGCGGCCGCGGCCGGTGAGGTGGGCGACACCGATGCGCTCGAACTCCGTGACCAGGTCCGGCGAGCGCCGCGACAGCCACAGCGACTGGCCACCGTTTTCTTCCCGCAGCCACAGCACCCAGGCCTGGCCATCGCCGAGTGCAATGGCGACGCGACCGTGCACCGCTTCGCCGCGATCAAGCGTGACCGGTGCAGCGAAACTGTCACCGGCATCTCCGCTGTAGGCGATGCGTACCTCGGGCACGTCGCCATCGGCGGCCGTGTACCAGGCGACCACGGCCGTGTCACCGTCGGCGGCCACCGCGGGCCCGTTGACCGGGCAGGCCGGCATCACCCAGTTGTCGGCGTGCACCGCCTTCGGCGTGGTCCAGGCCTCGCCGTCCAGGCGCGTGGCCAGGATGTCGCGCACTTCACCCTCGGCGCGGCCGCGATAGACCAGCAGCGGACCGCGCGCGGTGACCGCGGCGCTGGTCTGGCAGCAGTCGCAGACGCTGGCGTCGATCTCGACGTCGGCGGCCTGGCGAAGGTGGCCGTCGAAGCTTGCGGCGCGCAGGGTCATCGCAGCCGGGTCTGCAACGGCAGCGGCACTGGCGGCGTTCGTCATCGCATCGGTGCCGCCGCTGGCGGCATTCGTTGCCGCGCCCGTCGTCGCACCGGTTGCCGCGTCGCCCGCTGCGCCCGCTGCGTCCGCTGCGTCGTGGTCCGCGTGCCCGTTGCCGGCAGTGTTGCGCCCGTCCAGCCACGCGATCCCGAGCGTGCCCTGTCCCTGCGGCCATATCGAGACGAAGCCGTGTTCGGTCTGCGTGCCGTCATCGTGCGGGCTCACCGGCTCGCTCCAGCTGCGGCCGCCGTCGAGCGAGGTGCTCAGCCGGACGTCATAGGCATAGGGCGCGTCGCCGTTCTTCTGCAGCCAGTGCGCCCACAGCGCGCCGTTGGGCGTGGCCATGATGTGCGGCGTGTCGGCCCAGTTGACGAACATGCTGTTGCCCACCGCGATCGTCACCGGCGCCGATTCCCAGCGCGCGCCTGCGAGGTCGTAGCTGGAGAACTGCAGGATGTGGCGGCGCCCGGGCTGCGAATTGGTCCAGGCCAGCAGCAGCTTCCCGCCGTCGACGGCGGCCAGGTCGGGAAGCGCCGAACCGGGCAGCATCGCCGGCAGCGGCCATTCCTCGACCACGCGCGCGGCGGCGGGATCGACCGCGGCAGTGGACGCCGCCGGGACGGGTGCCGGTGCCTCGCTGCCGCATCCGGCAACAAGGCCCAGCGCGGCAAGGGTGATCATGGCGATGCGCATGCCGGCAGCGTACCGTAGGGATCGACCATGTTCACCACCGTCGCCGCCTATACCGATCCGATCGAAGCCCAGCTCGCGGCCGGCCTGCTGCAGGCGGAAGGCATCCCCGCGCGCCTGGACGATACCGGCACCGCGATCGCCAACTGGGAATGGCGGCTGGCCATCGGCGGCATGCGGCTGCGCGTGCCCGACGCGCAGGCCATCCACGCGCGACGCGTGCTGGCGGCGCTGGACGCCGGTGAATACGCGCTGGACGAGGATGCGCCGTTCGACGAAGGCGACCAAGGCAGCATTCACGGCGCCCACGGCCTTGAGCACGTGTCTGTCGCGGGCGATACCGGCGGCAGCGGAGACCGCAGCTCGCGTGACTCCCGGCGCGAAGCCGGCGCGCTGCATGCACCCGACCGCGAAAGCGTCTCCAGCCGAATCGCCTGGGCGGCGCTGATGCTGCTTGGCCTGCCGCTGCCCTGGCGACGCCGGCGTGACCACGGAGCGGCAACCCGCCGCGTGTGAGCGCAGCGCGCCTGACCCGCGCGCGGCGCGCTGTCAACGGGTTCCGCGCATCGCGATGCGGGGCCACAATCGGCGCCTCCGCGGCTTGCGCCGCCCGATGCAAGACCACTGATGGCTGACCCCAAGACCGCGCTCGCGCGCAAGATCGCCCGGACCATCGCCGATGAGATCGGTGCCCGACAGACCCAGGTCGAGGCCGCCGTCGGCCTGCTCGACGAAGGCGCGACCGTGCCCTTCATCGCGCGCTACCGCAAGGAAGTCACCGAGGGCCTGGACGACACCCAGCTGCGCGATCTTGAAACGCGCCTGGCCTACCTGCGCGAACTCGAAGACCGGCGCGCCGCGATCCTCGCCACCATCGACGAGCAGGGCAAGTTGACGGACGAACTGCGCGCCGACATCGAGGCCGCCGACAGCAAGGCGCGCCTGGAAGACCTCTACCTGCCGTACAAGCAGAAGCGCCGCACCCGCGCCCAGATCGCGCGCGAGGCCGGGCTGGAGCCGCTGGCCGACGGCCTGCTGGCCGATCCGGCGCAGGTGCCGGAGGAATTCGCGCTGCAGTTCGTCGACGCCGAAAAGGGCGTGGCCGACGCGAAGGCAGCGCTTGAAGGCGCACGCGCGATCCTGCTCGAGCGCTGGGGCGAGGACGCGAGCCTGGTCGGCGAACTTCGCGAATGGCTGGCAAGCTGCGGCGTGATCCGTTCGAAGGTGGCCGAAGGCAAGGAGGCCGCGGGAGAGAAGTTCCGCGACTACTTCGACCACGCCGAGCCGCTGTCGAAGATTCCCTCGCACCGCCTGCTGGCGCTGTTCCGCGGCCGCCGCGAAGAATTCCTTCAGCTTGAACTCGACCCGGGCGCCGACCTCGACGCCGGCAACGCCTACGCCGAGGGCCGCGTCGCCCTGCAGGCCGGCATCCGCAACGACGGCCGCGCCGCCGACGCCTGGCTGCTCAACGCCTGCCGCCTGGCCTGGCGCGCGAAGCTGCAGCTGCACCTGATGCTGGACCTGTTCGCGCAGGCGCGCGAGAAGGCCGAAGCCGAAGCCATCACCGTGTTCGGCGACAACCTCAAGGACCTGATGCTGGCCGCGCCCGCGGGACCGAAGGCCGTGCTCGGCATCGACCCGGGCATCCGCACCGGCTGCAAGGTCGCGGTGGTGGATGCGACCGGCAAGCTGGTCGCGACCGACACGATCTATCCGCACGAGCCACGCAAACAGTGGGACCAGTCGGTGCACACGCTGCGCAGGCTGTGCGCCGAACACGGCGTGCAGCTGGTGGCGATCGGCAACGGCACCGCGTCGCGCGAGACCGACCGCCTCGCCGCCGACGTCATGAAGGCCGCGCCCGAACTGAAGCTGCAGAAGATCGTGGTCAGCGAGGCCGGTGCCTCGGTGTACTCGGCGTCGGAGCTTGCCGCGAAGGAGTTCCCCGGCCTCGACGTGTCGATCCGCGGCGCGGTGTCGATCGCGCGCCGCCTGCAGGACCCGCTGGCCGAACTGGTCAAGATCGAACCCAAGGCGATCGGCGTCGGCCAGTACCAGCACGACGTCGACCAGTACCGCCTCGCGCGCGCGCTCGACGCCCGCGTCGAGGACTGCGTGAACGCGGTCGGCGTGCATGTGAACACCGCATCGAGCGCGCTGCTGGCGCGCGTGTCCGGCCTGTCGTCGACGGTGGCCGCGAACATCGTCGCCCATCGTGATGCCAACGGCCCCTTCAAGCGCCGCAAGGACCTGCTGAAGGTGCCGCGCCTGGGCGACAAGACCTTCGAACAGTGCGCCGGCTTCCTGCGCATCGCCGACGGCGACGAGCCGCTGGACGGCTCCGCCGTGCACCCGGAAGCCTATCCGGTGGTCGAGCGCATCGTGGCCGCGACCGGCCGGCCGATCCACGCGCTGGTGGGCGACGCCGGTTTCGTGCGCACGCTGAAGGCGCGCGAGTTCACCGACGAGCGCTTCGGCGAACCGACCGTGCGCGACATCCTCGCCGAGCTTGAAAAGCCCGGCCGCGACCCGCGACCCGAGTTCAAGGCCGCGGTGTTCGCCGACGGCGTCGAGGACATCAAGGACCTGCGCGAAGGCATGATCCTGGAAGGCGTGGTGTCGAACGTCGCCGCCTTCGGCGCCTTCGTCGACATCGGCGTGCACCAGGACGGCCTGGTCCACATCTCGGCGCTGTCGGACCGCTACGTGAAGGACCCGCGCGAGGTGGTGAAGGCCGGCGACATCGTCAAGGTGAAGGTGCTGGAGGTCGACGTGGCGCGCAAGCGCATCGCGCTGACCCGGCGCCTGGACGACACCCCGGCGCCGCGGGATGCGCGGCCGGATGCGCGCCGCGATGATGGCCCGCGCGGCAACCGTGGCGGTGGCGGCAACCATCGCGGCGGCCCCGCGGCCCGCGGCGGCGGCACCCCCGCGCGCACCGCCGCGGCACCGGCCAACAACGCCCTGGCCGACGCCTTCGCCCGCGCCAAGCGCAGCTGAGCCACGCGCCCGTGCCCCGCCCAGCGGGGCATGCGGCCCGCCTCAGGCCGCGACGACACGGTCCCGGCCGCTGCGCTTGGCCTCGTACAGGCGCTCGTCGGCACGCCGCAGCAGGTCGTCCGGCTGCTCGCCCGCGGCGCGCTCCACCAGGCCCGCGCTGATGGTGCACACCAGGTCGTCGCCGAGCGATGCGATCCGCAGCGCGGCGATGTCCATGCGCACCTGCTCCACCCGGGACCGGCCAGCGTCCAGGGTCATGTCGTGGAGCACCACCAGGAACTCCTCGCCACCGGTCCGCCCCACGAACACGGACGGATCCCGCAGCGAGTCGAGCAGGCGCGCGCCCACGTGCGCCAGGACCTGGTCGCCGACCTGGTGCCCGTGGCGATCGTTGATGGCCTTGAAGCGGTCGACATCGAGCAGCGCCACGCACAGCGGGCTGCCGGTGGCCTCGGCGCGCGCCACCGCGGACTCCAGGCACAGGTCGCAGGCGCGGCGGTTGGGCAGGCCGGTCAGGGCATCGTGGTGTGCCTGGTGGGCGAGCTGCTCCATCAGCTGTTCGCGCTCGCGCGATGCCTGTTCCAGTTCGGCGTTCTTCTCGCGAAGCTCCTCGGTCCGCTGCGCGACCTTCGACTCCAGCCGCCGCTGGCGCCCGCGCTGGCGGCGGTCCGACCAGGCGTACAGGCCGGCCAGCAGCAGCGCCAGTCCGGACACGCCGAGCAGGCGCACGCTCGTGCGCGCCCACCAGGGCGTCGCGACCGCGAGCTCCACCTGCGCCTGGTTGGCCGGGCGCGACCAGTCCGCCGGCGCCCGCGCCACCTGGACCTCGAACCGCGCCGTGCCCGCCGGCAAGTGGGTGTAGGTCACTTCACCGGCGGTGCCGGCTTCGATCCAGTCGGCGTCGACGCCCTGCATCCGGTAGCGGTAGCGCAGGCTGTTCGGACTGCGCTGGCTGATGCCGGTGTACTGGATCAGCACGCGCCCGCCGGGCGGGACGTCCGTCGCCGGCACGCCGTTCACCAGCACCCGGTCGATCACCAGCGCGACCTGGCCGGCGGACGCGTCCGCGACCCGGGCGGGATCGAAGACCGCGATCCCGGCCGCGGTCGGCATCCACAGCTCGCCGCTGGCCATGCGCCAGCCGGCCGGCGAGCTGCCGCCGTTGGACTGGCGGCTGGGCATGCCGTCGTCGCGGGTGAAGGACTGCATGTCGAGTTGCACCACTTTGCCGCGGTCGACCTCGTCGAATGCACGGCGCGGGATCCGGGTCACGCCCTCGTTGCTGCTGACCCACAGGTTGCCGAAGTCGTCGGGCAGGATCCGGAACAGCGCGCTCCCGGTCAGTCCTTCCCGCCGCCCGTAGAGCTTGAAGGCGCCATCGCGATGGCGCAGCACGCCGCGGTCGCTCGCGATCCAGAGCGTGCCGTCGGGATCGGACAGGAAGTCGAAGGCGGACAGTGCCGGGAAGTCGACCTCCGGCTCCAGTACCGCCAGGCGGCCATCGGGTCCGCGTCGCGCCAACCCGCCGAGGAGGCCGACCCAGAGCGTGCCGTCGTCGGCGTGGTGCAGGGCGCGGACCGGGAGCGCCGGCAGCGCGGGGAAGGGCTGCGCCGCGGCCTGGCCGTCCCGCCAGGCCGTGAGCCCGCGCTCGGTGCCGATCCACAGCGTCCCGTCGGGATCCTCCAGCAGCGCGCGGACCTGCTCGGTGGCCAGCGGGCTGCCTTCCGGGACCAGGGCGCGCGCATGCGCCTCGGCACCGGGAGCGAAGTGCATCACGCCGCGGTTGTAGGTGCCCGCCCAGACGCCGCCATCGGAGGCCGGCGCCAGCGACAGCACCGACGCCGACGGCCATCCCGACCGCGGCAGCAGGACCTCCACCCGCTCGTCGCGGAGGCGACTCAAGCCGCCGGAATGCCCCACCCAGACCTGGCCGTCGGCCGTCTCCACCAGGCTGCGGACGTAGTCGTTGCGCAGCCCCTGCTCCTTGCCCACGCCCCAGACCGGCCCGTCGCCGACGCGGAACAGGCCATGCGTGGTCCCCATCCAGACCAGGCCCTCGCGCCCTTCGAACAGCGCGCCGGAGGCGAAACCCTCGATGCCGTGGCGCTGGTCCAGCTGCTGCCATTCGCCCTGCCAGTAGCGCAGCAGCGTGCTGTCGGTGGCGGCGACCCACAGCGCGCCCTGGCGGTCCTGGATGATCCCTTCGACCGCACCGCGGCGCAGCCGCTCCAGGCGATCGCCGCGCAGCCGCCAGACGCCATGTTCGCCGCCGATCCACAGGGCTTTGTCCTGCGTCCGTACCAGGCCCCGGATCTCGCCCGCGGGCAGTCCCAGGTCCGCGCCCAGGGTCTCCAGGCGGCCGTTGTTCCAGCGATACAGGCCGTGCCGGTTGCCGACCAGGAGGCTTCCGTCCTCCTGTGCCAGCAGCGCCAGCACGTCGAGTCCGGCCAGCGCGTCCCCGCCCCCGGCGCGCGCGCAGGCTCCGGCCCCGTCGGCCCGGTACAGGCCTTGGCGGGCGACGATCCAGTAGCCGCCATCGGTGCCAGGTGCCACCCGCGCAACCTCCAGCCCGGGAACATCCACGCATGCCGGGCGCGCGCGCCCGCCATCGGGCACGTACATCAGGCCGAGATGGTCGACCGACGCCAGCATCCCGTCCCCGTGGCGCATGATCTGGCGCGACGCAAGGCGCCGGCCGTCGGGGTGGTTCAGGTCCTCGACCGCGCGGAAATCGCGCCCGTCGAAGCGCACCGTGCCTTCCCAGGTCGCAATCCACAGGAAGCCGTCGCCGTCCTGGCTGATCGCATGGACCTGGCCGTGGGGCAGGCCGTCGTCGGCGTTCCAGCGGGTGACCGTGTAGCGCCCGGTCGGCTGCGCCGGGTCCAGAGCCAGGGCCGGGCCCGCGGCCAGCCATGCACAGGCCAGCGCCGTGGCCCATGCGCGCGAAAGCCACGCTGTCGCGCTGAGTCTGGATGCGTCCATGCCTGGCATGCCGTTCAACGTGCCCCTGTCCGCGTTTCGCCGCCAGTGTAACAACTGCCCCGGGGATGCCGCCCGCGGCTGCGCAGTGCATGGCCAGCCCGTGTCGATCCTCTCCGGACGGGGCACAGCTGACAAGCTGAACATCGTTCCGGTCGACGCCAGCCACGGCGTGGAACGCGGGCGGCGTGGATGGGACAATGGTGCGTAATGAGCCAGATCCTGCACACCGTCGACAACGATCCGCGCCCGACGCCTCCGGAAGCGCCCCTGCCCAGCGACTGCTGCGACAGCGGCTGCGATCCCTGCGTCAACGATTCCTACGCCGAAGAGCTGCAGTACTACCGCGAGCAGCTGGCGAAGTGGCTCGAGCGCCACCCGAAGTCCTGTCCTTGACGGGCCTGGGTCCGTTCCCGATCCACGCCGTCATCGCCGCGCTGGCCACCCTGTCCGGCTGGCTGGTCGTGCGCGCCTGGGCGCGGCGGCTGCCGGAGGCGCCGGATCCGGCGGACGTTCAGCACGCGGCCGCGTCGGCGCCCGCGGGCCCACCCGCCGCACCAGACGCCCGCCCGCAGCGGATTGCGGCAGCGCTGTTCGTCGACGCAGTGCTCATCGGCCTGCTGGCCGCACGCCTGGGCTACGTGCTGCTGTGGTGGCCCGAGTACATGGCCGCGCCGAGGTCGATCATCGCCATCGGCGACGGCGGCTTCCTGTGGTGGGCCGGGCTGGCGGCGGCGCTGGCCTTCGCGGGGTGGTCCACGCGCAGGCGCATGCCGCTGCGTACGCCGCTGCTGGCCGGCATCGCCGCCGGCATGCTGGCCTGGGTCGCCTTCGGCGGACTGCTGGTGATGATGCAGCGCTCGGCGCCGCCGCTGCCCGCGTTCGCGCTGACGACGCTGGACGGCGAGCCGACCACGCTCGCCGCGCTGTCCGGACGCCCCATGGTGCTCAACCTGTGGGCGACCTGGTGCCCACCCTGCCGCCGCGAGATGCCGGTGCTGCAGGATGCGCAGGCGCGCTACCCGGGCGTCGCCTTCGTGCTCGTGAACCAGGGCGAGGACCGCGGCACGGTCCGCGATTACCTGGACGCCGCCGGCCTCGAGTTCGAGCACCTGCTGCTTGATCCGCATTCGAAGGGGATGCTGGAGACCAACACCCGCGGCCTGCCGACGACCCTGTTCTTCAACGCCGACGGCCGCCTGCTCGACACCCACATGGGTGAGCTCACGCGCGCAAGCCTGGCGAGCGCACTGCAGAAGCGCTTCGGCGTGGCGGCCGGGAGCAGGGCCGCACAGCCGGACGGATAGCCCGACGGGGGCTGTCCGGATCACATCGCGAAGCAGAGCCGGCAACAGCGCACGCTTGATGCGGGTCAAGGACCGGCACCGGCGTCCGGCGCATAGTCCTTGCACGCGCCGGAGGCCGGTGCTCGCGACCGGTCCGGGCATCCACTCCCGGAGACCATCATGCGTATCCGCCAGGGGCCACCCGCCCTGTCGCGCGTTTCCGCGCCCCGCCTGTCCCTCGCCGCCATCGCCGCGCTGGCGCTGGTGGCGGGCAGCGCCCACGCCGCCGACACCTGGAAGACCAGCGGCGACGTCCGCTTCGGCTACGTCGCCTCCGAAACCCGCGCCCGCAGCGGCGCCACCACCGACGCCGACAGCGTGCGCGCCCGAGCGCGCTTCCGCGTGAGAGGCGAACTCGGCAACGGCTGGCACGCCAGCGGCCGCGTGGCCGCGCGCCTGGACAGCGAACAGGACGACGAGGAGTTCTGGATGCGCACCTACGCCCCGGGGCCTTCGGGTCTCGAGGACGGCCAGGCGACCATCGACGAGGCCTACCTCGAATACCGGGCTGCGGATTCGCCCTGGAGCCTGCGCGTGGGCCGCTTCCAGGCCGCTTTCGGCATCGACGACATCATGAAGAAGTCGCTGGACCAGAACGACAGCACCAACTTCGACATCACCTGGACCGACGGCGTCTGGTGGCAGTGGCGCGGCAGCGACTGGACCACGCACGTGATCGCGCGCCACAACGACCACCGCGGGCCCACCGGCACGCTGCGGCGACCGCTGGACTTCGCCGACAGCGGTTCGCGCGCCGGCCTGTTCGTGGCGGCGGAATCGAAAACCGCCATCGGCCCCGTGGTGCAGCGCATGGTCACCATGACCTGGCTGCCCTCGGCGCTGCGCACGAACGGCCTCGCCGATCCGGCGCTCGAGGACTACCTGGCGGTGACCGCCAAGGCCGCCGCCGAGTGGCCGCTGGGCGAGGGCGGCACGAAGTTCCGCCTCGGCGGCGAGATCGGCTGGGCGGCCGACACCCCGCGCAGGCAGGCGATGAACACCGGCACCGGCGACGCCGACGCGCTGTCCTGGCAGGCCTCCTTCAGCCTCATGGACGTGCTGCCCGACCATGACGTCGGCATCGTCTACGGCCGCGTCGCCGACGGCTGGCTGCTGTCGAGCGACTTCCGGCCCAACGACGAACTGCTGGAAGCGCGCTGGGTGTGGCAGGCGAGCAAGGCCTGGCAGCTCGACGCGCGCATCCGCCGACGCGAGGAACTCGACCTGCCCGCGAGCGCCGTCCGCCCGCGTCGCGATGACGACCTGTATGTGCGCGCGACCTGGAAATTCTGAGCGGAGTGCGGCATGAACCGTCGCCGGAGCAAGACATGCGCAACCTGAGACGCGCGCTGTGGGGAACGCTTGTTGTGCTGGTGGTCGCCTGGCTCGCGGCCGAGCCCACGGTCTTCCGACCCGGCGGCTTCTTCGCGCTGCGCGGCGCGATGGTGCAGCTGACCGGCGTGGTCGCGATCGGCTGCATGGGCCTGTGCATGGTGCTGGCGCTGCGTCCGCTGTGGCCGCAGGCCTGGCTGGGCGGTCTCGACAAGATGTACCGCCTGCACAAGTGGCTGGGCATCGCCGCGCTGGTGGCCGGCATCCTCCACTGGCTGTGGGCGACCGGGCCGAAGTGGGCGGTGGGCTGGGGCTGGCTTACGCGGCCGGCGCGCGGGCCGCGGGCCGTGCCCGGCGGCCCGGTCGCAGCCTGGCTGTCGGACCAGCGAGGGCTTGCAGAAAGCATTGGCGAATGGACCTTCTACGCCGTCGTGGTGCTGATTGCGCTGGCGCTGATCCAGCGCTTCCCGTATCGCCTGTTCCACAAGACGCACCGCCTGCTGGCCATCACCTGGCTGCTGCTGGCCTTCCATACCGTCGTGCTGATGCGGTCGGGTTACTGGCTGTCGCCGGTGGGCTGGCTGGTCGCGGCGCTGCTCGCCGCTGGCACCTGGGCCGCGCTGGTGGTGCTGGCGCGGCGCGTCGGCGCCCGCAGGAAAGTGCCGGGACAGGTCGACGCCATGCACTGGTTCGACGACGTGCACTCGCTTGAAGTCGAGGTCCGGGTGCGCGACTGGCCCGGCCACAAGCCGGGGCAGTACGCCTTCGTGACCGTGGACGCCTCGGAGGGCGCGCATCCCTACACGATCACGTCCAGCTGGAACCCGGCCCGGCCGGTCATCTCCTTCGGCATCCGCGAGCTGGGCGACCACACCCGTGGCCTCCGCGACCGGCTCGGCATCGGGCAGGCGGTGAAGGTCGAAGGGCCGTATGGCTGCTTCACCTTCGACAACGGACCGGCGCGCCAGATCTGGATCGGCGGCGGCGTCGGGGTCACGCCGTTCGTCGCCCGCATGAAGCACCTGGCGCGCGAACAGAGCGGGCACGGCGCGCCGGCCGACCGGCAGATCGACCTCTTCCACACGACCACCGACTCCGACCAGGAAGTGTTCGAGCGACTGAACGCCGACGCCCGCCAGGCCGGGGTGCGACTGCACATCCTGGTGGACGCACGCGATGGCCTGCTGACCGGCGAACGGCTGCGGGCCACCGTGCCCGACTGGCGCGACGCGGGCATCTGGTTCTGCGGACCCGCCGGGTTTGGCGAGGCGCTCAAGCGCGACCTGGCCGCGCACGGGTTCCCGGTGGAGAAGCAGTTCCACCAGGAGCTGTTCGCGATGCGTTGATCCGGCGAGGGCCGCCGATCGGGCACCCGATTGCACCCATTGGGCCGAAGAAGCGCGACGAATTGTCTGCGCTGGAGACGCCCGACGGGATGCCGCGTGCACGAGCCTGGGACCGGATACGCGCGCTGACTGGACGTGCGCTCGCCGCCGCTTGCCGTCGCAGCGCCGGCGTTCCGCAACAACCGGGCGCCGGCGGACTCAGCCGGCAAACCCGCCGTCGGCGATGAACGCGGCTTCCGCAGCGGTATCCTCGCGGCCCAGGACCCGGTTGCGGTGCGGGAAGCGTCCGAAGCGCTGGACGATGTCGTGGTGTCCCCGCATCCGCTCCACCTGCCGCGGCCCGATGCGCGCAGCCAGCTCCAACGAGTACGCCTGGTCGGCGGCGTCCTCGGAATGGGTGGACGGAAACACGAAGAACACGCGATACGCAGGCTCCACGCCCTCCATATGGCCGCGACGCACCGCTTCGCGCGCATGCAAGCGCGCCAGTCCATCGGTGGCATACATGTGCGCGGTGCCGCGGAAGGCGTTGCGCGGGAACTGGTCAAGCAGGACCATCAGCGCCAGCGCGCCGTCCGCGGTGTCGATCCAGTGGTCGCAGCGGCGCGCGGCCGCCTCCATGTGCAGGTCGAGGAAGCGTTCGCGGAAGTCGCGGTCGAAGCCGGGATCCCTGGCCATCCACAGGCCCTCGGCGACGACGCGCGCCCAGAACGAAACAACCTCGCCGACTCCTGCATCCATCGTGTTCACCAGTCCAGCGAAATGTTCACCGCGGCGCTGCGTCCCGGCCGCGTGTGGAAGCCGATGTTGTCCTCGTCGGCCGCCAGGCCGCGCACGCCGCTCCAGTTCCAGTAGCGGCGGTCGCCCAGGTTGAGCAGGCCGGCGTTGATGCGGATGCCGGGCCGTGGCTCCATCCACGCGTAGAGGTCGAAGCGCGCGTAGCCCGGCGGCTCGAACAGTTCGCCGGCGCCGTGGTCGACGCGGCCCTGGCCACGCACGGCCACCATCGCGCCCTCGACGCCCCATTGCCCACCCGATGCCTCGTAGCGCAGGCCGAGCGTGGCGCGCGGCGGGTCGATGCTGTTGAGCGGAACATCGCGACGGGTGTCGTCGCCCCGCGACCATGCCATCGCGCCGCGCAGCTGCCAGCCGCCGGGCAGCGCCTGATCGGTCCACGGCAGGTTCCACAGCAGGTCGCCCTCGATGCCGCGGATGCGCGCGCGGTCGCGGTTGACCGACTGGAACACCAGCGCGCGCGTGACCGGGTCGATCCCGAGGTTGGCGCGCGAGTCGATCAGGTCGCGGTAGCGGTTCTCGTACACCGACAGGCTCGCGCGCGCGGCTTCGCCCACGAAGCGCCAGCCAAGCTCCAGGCCCTCGCTGCGTTCCGGGCGCAGGTCCGGATTGGCGCGCACCTCGTAGTTGAACACCGGCAGCAGCAGGCCGATGTTGACGTCGCCGAAGGGCGGCGCGCGGAAGCCGCGGGCGTACTGCGCGAACAGGCTGTGGCCACCGTCCAGGCTCCAGCGCAGGGCCAGCCGCGGCGTCACCTGGTCGGTGTCGACGTCGACCGGGATGCTGTCCGGGAAGTCCTCCAGGTAGATCGCATCCGGATGCGCGCGCAGGCGGTTCCACTCCGCGCGCAGCCCCGGGATCACCGCGAATCGTTCGCCGAAGGAGATCTCGTCCTGCCAGAACAGGGCCAGGCTGGTATTGCGCGAGTCGGGGAAGTCGCGCACCGGCAGCGGCTCGCCAAGGATCACGCTGCTGGTCGCGCCGGTGGCCAGGTTGGTCTCGACGCCGTCGCGCAGGCCGCGGTAGTCCTGGCGCGCGACGTCGATGCCGAAGACCTGCCAATGGCTGCCGAAGCGGCCGGCGTGCCGCGACTGGCCAAGCAGGCCAAGGCCCAGGGCATTGCTTTCGTAGTTGAAACGGCGCCAGCGCCGGGATTCGAAGGGCGTGGCGGCATCCGGCAGCCGGTACTGGTCGCTGTCCTGCCGGACTTCGGTGTCCTGGTGGTAGAGCTGCGCCTGCAGCGACTGCAGCCAGCGCCAGCCGGGCTGCCATTCGCTGGCGATGCTCGCGCGCAGGCGCTGCTGGCGGTCGTCGGCGTCGAGCCGGTAGGTGGTGGCGTAGCGGCCGCTGCCGAAGCGCAGCGAATTGACCGAGGTCTGGCGCGACTCGCGGGTCCCGTCCAGGGTGACGACATGGCGACCCGCCGCGCCCGCGTCGCGCACCAGCTTGGCGAGCACGCTTTCGCGAACGAAGTCGAGCGGATTGGGATCATCCTCCGCGCGCCAGGCGCGGTTGCCGGCCTGATGCCCGCGGCGTTGCGCCGCGATCGCCATCGCCTGCCAGCCGTCGGCGCGGCCGCCGGCCCAGCTGGCGGACAGCAGGCGACTGTCGTCGACGCTGTCATGGCCGATGCGAACGCCAAGGTGCCGGTCGCCATCGGCGCGCTGCAGCAGCGCATCGGGATCGAGCGTGCGGAAGGCGACCACGCCGGCCAGCGCGTCGCTTCCATACAGCGTGGACGCCGGGCCGCGCTGCACTTCCACCCGCTCCACCGCCTCCATGTCGACCAGGTCGCGGCCGGCCGAGGCGAACTGGCCGATGCTGTAGTCGTCGGCCAGGGGGATACCGTCAACCACGATCCGCACCCGGTTGCCGTCCAGGCCGCGGATCGAGAAGCCGCGGGTGCCGAAGCGGTTGCCCTCCGACACCACCTCCACGCCGGGCACGTAGCGCACCAGGCTTTCGGGATCGCGCACCAGGCGCCGGTCGAGGTCTTCGCGCTCCACCGCGGCCACGCTCGAGACCACCTGGCTGATCGGTTCGGCCACGCGACTGGAGACCACAACCATGGTGTCCAGGGTGGTGACGCGCTCGCCGTCGCCTGGCGAGTCGCCGGATGTGGGATCTCCGGCGGCCGCGGCTGCGGCGGATGCCAGCAGCAGGGAGGTCAGCGCAAGCAGGGGCACGGGCTTGGCCACGAATCGGCTCCGGAAAGGCGTGGATGCGAATGCGCCGCATTGTCGCGGCGACAGGACGGCCTCCGCATGACCTGCGTCAAGACGGGCATGTGTGAATTGATCCAGATCAATTACGCCGCTCGCGGCAACAGGCACGGTCCAGGTTGGAACGTCCACTGATCGCACCCGCTGTCCGCCAGGAGCACGCTGATGAAACGTTCGACGATCGCCCTCGCCATTCCGCTCCTGCTTGCAGGCGGCACCTACCTGGCCGTGGGCCAGGGCGCCGACGCCGCACCCGGCGACGCGGTAGTGGACGGAGGACAGGCCTATCTGCAGAACTGCGCCGCCTGCCACCAACCCGACGGCAAGGGCCTGGCCGGCGCGTTCCCCCCGCTTGCCGGCTCCGACTGGCTCCGGGGCAAGTCACCGGCCCAGGTCGCGTCCACGGTCCTGGCCGGACTTGAAGGCGAGATCGTCGTCAACGGCGTCACCTACAACAGCCTGATGCCGGCGCAGAGCCACATCAGCGACGCCGATATCGCAGCCATCACCACCCATGTCCTCAACAGCTGGGACAACCCGGGCGGCAGCATCACCGAGGCCGAGGTCAAGGCGCAGCGCGCGGCGCTGGCGGTGAGCACCGACCCCGCGCAGGGCGAAGTGCATCCGGGTACCAGCCAGGCGCAGGCGGCCTACGAGGGTGCGCCATCGACCGTCAGCGGCAGCGACGTCACCCAGATCCGCACGCCGGGCGCGCCGGCCATGAGCGAGGCCGAGTTCACCGCGGCGAGCGAGATCTTCTTCCAGCGCTGCGCCGGCTGCCACGGCGTGCTGCGCAAGGGCGCCACCGGCAAACCGCTCACCCCCGACGTGACCCAGCCACGCGGCACCGAATACCTGAAGGCGCTGATCAACTTCGGCTCGCCCGGCGGCATGCCCAACTTCGGCACCGGCGGCGAGCTGACCGCGGACCAGGTCGACCTGATGGCCCGCTTCCTGCAGCACACGCCGCCGAATCCGCCGGAATGGGGCATGCCGGAAATGCTCGCCAGCTGGAAGGTGCTGATCCCCGAGGACAAGCGCCCGACCAGGCAGATGAACAACTGGGACCTGGAGAACGTCTTCTCGGTCACCCTGCGCGACGCCGGCGAGATCGCCCTGATCGACGGCGACAGCAAGCAGATCATCAACATCATCACCACCGGCTATGCGGTGCACATCTCGCGCGCCTCGCACTCGGGCCGCTACATCTACACCATCGGCCGCGACGGCAAGATCGACCTGATCGACCTGTGGATGAAGGTTCCCGACCGCGTGGCCGAGATCAAGATCGGCCTCGAGGCGCGCTCGGTCGAGACCTCCAAGTTCAAGGGCTACGAGGACAAGCTCGCCGTCGCCGGCGCCTACTGGCCGCCGCAGTACGTGGTGATGGACGGCCCGACGCTGGAGCCGAAGAAGATCGTCTCGACCCGCGGCATGACGGTCGACACGCAGGAGTACCACCCGGAGCCGCGCGTGGCCGCGATCGTCGCCAGCCATGAGCACCCGGAATTCATCATCAACGTCAAGGAGACCGGCCGCATCCTGCTGGTCGACTACTCCGACCTTGAAGCGCTCAAGACCACGACGCTCGACGCCGCACCCTTCCTGCATGACGGCGGCTGGGACTCGACCAAGCGCTACTTCCTGACCGCGGCCAACAACAGCGACAAGATCGCAGTGGTCGACTCGAAGGAGCAGAAGATGACCGCGCTGATCGACGTCGACAAGATCCCGCACCCGGGCCGCGGCGCGAACTTCGTGCATCCCACCTACGGGCCGGTGTGGGCGACCTCGGCGCTGGGCAACGAGAACATCACCCTGATCGCCACCGACCCCGTCAACCATCCCCAATACGCGTGGAAGGCGGTCGCTGTGCTCAAGGGCCAGGGCGGCGGCTCGCTGTTCGTCAAGACGCATCCTGCATCGACCAACCTGTGGGTCGATACCACCCTCAATCCCATCGCGGAGGCCAGCCAGTCGATCGCCGTGTTCGACATCAACAACCTCGGCAAGGGCTACGAAGTGCTGCCGATCGCCGAATGGGCGAACCTCGGCGAAGGCCCCAAGCGCGTGGTGCAGCCCGAATACAACAAGGCCGGCGACGAAGTCTGGTTCTCGGTGTGGAACGGCAAGGACCAGCGCTCGGCGATCGTGGTGGTGGACGACAAGACCCGCAAGCTGAAGGCGGTGCTCGACGATCCGCGCCTGGTCACGCCGACCGGAAAGTTCAACGTCTACAACACGATGAAAGACGTGTACTGAGATCTGCAGGGAGGAACGGGCGGGGCGGGAGCCGATCTCCCGCCCCGTTTTTCATGCGTGCTGCCTGCCGACAGCCTCGAGCGCGTGCATGCGCCGGGCGCGCTCCAGGTGCACCAGCAGCAGCGAGATCGCCGCAGGCGTCATGCCCGGGATGCGCTGCGCCTGGCCGATGGTCTGCGGCCGCACCTGCTCGAGCTTTTGCCGCAGCTCCGCCGACAGCCCGCGCACGACGGCGTAGTCGAAGCCTTCGCTGATCACCGCGTCCTCGCTGCGGCGCTGGCGCGCGATCTCTTCGCGCTGGCGTTCCAGGTAGCCGGAGTACCTGGTCTCGATCTCGACCTGCTCGGCGACCGCGGGATCATCCACCGCGGGACCGAACGCGGGCACCGCGACCAGCTTCGCGTAGCCAAGCTCCGGCCGGCGCAGCAGGTCCAGGCCGCTGCACTCGCGGCTGATGTCGATGCCCAGCACCGCGGACGCGTCGCGCCCGACGGCGTTGTTCGGCGAGGCCCACAGCGCGCCCAGGCGCTGCGTCTCCGCGGCCACCGCGTCGCGCTTGCGCGCGAACGCATCCCAGCGCGCGTCATCGACCAGGCCCAGCTCGCGGCCCACCGGCGTCAGCCGCAGGTCGGCGTTGTCCTCGCGCAGCTGCAGGCGGTACTCGGCGCGCGAGGTGAACATGCGGTAGGGCTCGACGGTGCCGTGGGTGACGAGGTCATCGACCAGCACGCCGATGTAGGCCTGGTCGCGGCGCGGCGCGAAGCCCTCGCGCCCCTGCACCGCGCGCGCGGCGTTGGCGCCGGCCAGCAGCCCCTGGGCCGCGGCCTCTTCGTAGCCGGTGGTGCCGTTGACCTGGCCGGCGAAGTACAGCCCGGCCACGGCCTTGGTTTCCAGCGTGGCCTTCAGGCCGCGCGGATCGAAGAAGTCGTATTCGATGGCATAGCCCGGCCGGGTGATGTGCGCGCGCTCGAAGCCCTGCACCGAGCGCACCAGTTCCAGCTGCACGTCGAAGGGCAGCGAGGTGGAGATGCCGTTGGGGTAGATCTCAGCCACGCCCAGGCCCTCGGGCTCGACGAAGACCTGATGGCTGTCCTTTTCGGCGAAGCGCACCACCTTGTCCTCGATCGACGGGCAATAGCGCGGCCCGGTGCCCTCGATCTGCCCCGAGTACAGCGGCGAGCGGTGCAGGGCGCCGCGGATGATGTCGTGCGTGCGCGCGGTGGTCTGGGTGATCCAGCACGACACCTGGCGCGGATGGTCGTCGCGGCTGCCCATGAACGAGAACACCGGACGCGGGTCGTCACCGGGCTGCTCGACCATCAGCGAGTAGTCGAGGCTGCGGCCGTCGACGCGCGGCGGCGTGCCGGTCTTCAGACGGTCGACCACGAAGGGGCCTTCGCGCAGGCGTTCGGCCAGGCGCACCGAGGGCGGATCACCCATGCGCCCGCCGGCGTGCTGCGCCTCGCCGACGTGGATCCGGCCGGCGAGGAAGGTGCCGGCGGTCAGCACCACCGCCTGCGCCTGGAAGCGCAGGCCGGTGTTGGTAACCGCACCGCGCACGACGCCCGCTTCGATCAGCAGGTCGTCGACCGCCGCCTGGAACACGGTGAGGCCCGGCTGCGCTTCCACCGCACTGCGGATGAAGGCCCGGTACAGCGCGCGGTCGGCCTGGCAGCGCGTGGCGCGCACCGCCGGCCCCTTGGACGCATTGAGTCGCCGCCACTGGATGCCCGCGGCATCGGCGGCGCGCGCCATGACGCCGCCCAGGGCGTCGATCTCGCGCACCAGATGGCCCTTGCCGATGCCGCCGATGGCCGGATTGCAGCTCATCGCACCGATGGTCTCGATGTTATGGGTCAGCAGCAGCGTGCGCGCCCCGGCGCGCGCGGCGGCAAGCGCGGCCTCGGTGCCGGCGTGGCCGCCGCCGATCACGATGATGTCGTGGCAGTGGAAGTTGTGATGCATATCGCATTATCGCGCTTGGGGGCGGGCGTGCGTCGACCGCCGGGAAAGTTGGCACGCAACCTGCGTCCGTTACAGGCGCACCCGGGATGGCAATCGCCTAGGGGGGCGTGGCCGGAGATTGGAACAGGGCTGGCCAAGCGCATCCAGGGGAAGCGAAGGGGCCGAACGTCGGGGGACGTTCGGCCCCGTTTTTTTGCCCGGGCTCCGGGCGGCGCAGTGCGCCTGGTCTGGAGCCGACGCCCGGCGGGAGCGGAACAGGGGGGATCCGGGATCCCCCGCCGGGTGTCGACATTGGTCACCCCGTATTACGTCAGGAAGCGACGCAACCGGTCAGTTGGCCCTAGCTTGCGACGACTGCGACCCCGACGCAAGCGCCTTGATCGCAGGAATGCGATGGGCGTCCGGTACTAGTCCTCCCGCTGCAGGCGGGAACGCGACGCCGGGGCCGGGCGGCTTGCGCGCGGCGCGGGTGCGCTGCGCGGAGCCGCACGCGGGGCCGGTGCAACGCGTGGCGGCGCAACACGCAGCCGGTTGGCGGGAGCGGGTCGCGAGGGAGCGACCCGGGCAGGACCTGCTGCAGGCACGCGCGACCTGGACTCCGGACGCGCCCCGCCATTCAAGCCCTGTGGCTGGCGAACGCGAAGACGGCTGTCCGCCGGCGCGGTTCCAGGCACCCGCTGGGCCGGAAGGTTGCCGCCGCGGGGCGGCGTGAGCTGCCGGTCGCGGGGCGGATTGCGCAGGCGGTCGCGTGAGGGGCTGCCGGATCCAGGCACGGGCACCGACGCGCCGGGCGGCCGTGCTGCAGCCCTCTCGCGGCGAAGCCGCTGGATATCTTCGCGCGTACGCAGGTGGGAGTTTCTCGGAGGCGGCTGCGGCGTATCGTCTGTCGGCGGACGGTGCGGCGGGCGGTGTCCATAACCCGGCCGGCCGTACCAGTAGCCGCCAACGCCGTACCAGGGATAGCCGTACCCGGGATAGCCGTAGCCGCCCCGGTAGCCAAGGCCACCGTAGTAACCGAGGCCACCGTAGCCATAGCCGGGCCCGTAACCGGATCCATACCCGTACCCCCCGTAGGGCGCGTAGTAGCCGTCGTCGTAGTACGACGAGCCGCCGTAGTAGTAGTCGCCGTAGCCGTAGCCGCTGTAGTCGCTATAGCCATAACCCGTCGCGCACCCGGTCAGCAGGGCCACGACGAGGACGATGAGGATCTTGCGCATGTCGCTTCCCCCCCAAGGGTGAGTACCACACAGGGTCGGCCCCGGCCATTGAATTGGCGCTTAACCCTGCTGAAATTCGCGTCGGCTGCTGAACCATGCGTTCAACTCCGCTAGTCTGGACCCATGCCTCCCGCCGTGGCCAATCTCGACGACATCCTGGCCGCCGCGGCACGGATCGCTGCCCATGCGAGACCCACGCCGCTGCGTTCGGCCACCCTGCGCGTGGACATCGGCGCACCGCCGTGGGCCGCATGAGGCGCCGCAGGCGCTACGGCCAGGCCCGGCGGCCACGCTCCGGGCTGCGCTGGCTGCTCCGGTTCACGCTGCTGGGCATGCTCTGGCTGCTCGGCGTCGCGGCCTGGATCGTCTACGTCGGCAGCCGCGACCAGGCCGGTCCGGCCGATGCCATCGTGGTCCTGGGTGCCGCGGCCTACGACACCCGCCCCTCGCCGGTGTTCACCGAACGCATCCGCCACGGCATCGATCTGTATGAGCAAGGGCACGCGCCGGTGCTGGTGTTCACCGGCGGCTACGGCGACGGCGCGCGCTTTTCCGAATCGCAGGTCGCGCGCACCTTCGCGCTCCGCGCCGGCGTGCCCGAGCAGGCGATCCTGATCGAGACCCTCTCGCGGACCACCTGGCAGAACCTGGCACGCAGTCGCGACCTCCTGTCCGACCATGGCCTGCAGCGCGTGATCGTGGTCAGCGACCCGCTGCACATGGCGCGCGCGCTGCGCCTGGCGCGCCAGCTCGGCATCGACGCCGTCGGTTCGCCGACGCCCAGCACCCGCTTCCGCAGCTTCCGCACGCAGTGGCGCTTCCTGGCGCGCGAGGTCTATTTTTTCCACCGCGACCTGGTGGTCTCGCCCGACTGAAGGCCTCAGCCCGGGCTGCCGACCAGGGTCAGGCCTTCGCGCAGCAGCCAGCGCGTGGCCGCGGCGCGATCGGCCTGCGGCAGGCCGTCGAGTACCCCCACCAGCCAGCGGAACGAGCGGCAGCGCGCTTCGCGGCTGGCCTCGTCACTGCCCTCGCTGGCCATGCCGAGCATGAAGCCCTCGTGCAGGAAGGTGGCGCTGACCGCGGCCGACTTCAGCACCTGGCGTGCGTGCACGGGGTCGTAGGGCTGCACCTGGCCCTGCAGGCCGGTCATGGCGATATCGGTGAAGGCCAGGGCGAAGCGTTCGCGGCTGGCGTCGTCGAGGCGGTCGACGGCGCGCTGGAACGCGGCCACGTCACGCGCTGCGCCGGGATCGAACAGAGCGCACAGGGCACCGGATTCAGTGTCCGAACGCGAACTGGCGTGGACGGCCTTGAACAGCCTGTCGATGGCCGGATCGGGTGCGCGCAGCAGGACTTCATCGCCCAGCGACAGCACGGCGGCGGGATCGAGCTGCGACAGGTCGATTGAATAGCGCTGCGCGGACGCCGGGAGCGCGACGCAGGCGGCCAGCAGGAGTGCGCACGCGGCGGGGAACACGTGCAGCGCGCGCCGGCGAGGATGCCGGCGCGGAAAAAGCGATGTGCGCGGCGGAGTGCCCGGGTCGGGGCCGTGGGGCGCGGGACGAGGCTGGAAGGCAGTCGACATGGCGCGAGTGTATGCAGCGATGGCCGGCGCTGGATGAACCGTGGCCGCAGCTGCGCCGCTCAGCCCCGGCGCCGGCGTACCGGGATGCCCGACGCGGGGAAGCGCGCCACGTCCTCGCCGCCTTCGCGGATCGGCTGCCCGTGCGCCGGCGCCCAGGCCATGGCGGTGATGGTTTCCCAGGTGGCCGGCAACAGGCCGTCGCCGCCGCGCCACTGCTCGTAGGCAGCCTGGGCGGCGACGAAGCGCCCGCGGCCTGTCAGCGCGCGGCGGCGCGTGGCCAGGGCATTGGTGGCGCCGAGTTCGCGCAGTCCGCGCATCAGCCCGGCCATCCCGGCGTGGCCGTGCACGTCGACGTCGCGGTCGAGCACCGGGTCGCGGAAGCCGGCGCGCATCAGCGCGTCGCCGAATTCCGCGATGCCCGCGAACGGCGACACGTGCGCGACGTCGTCGGCCTCGGCGAAGGCCGCGCGCAGCTCGTGCAGGGTTTCGGGGCCGAAGGTCGAGCACAGCAGCATGCCGCCGGGGCGCAGCACGCGGCGGAAGCCGGCGAACAGCGCATCGAGATCCTCCACCCACTGCAGGCACAGGTTGCTGAAGATCAGGTCGACGCTGTCGTCGGCCAGCGGCAGCGCGCGGGCGTCTGCGCAGATGCGGTCGATCGGGCGTTGCAGCGGATTCCAGCCGCGCTTCGGCGCGACCTGGTGCAGCATCGGCAGGGCGAGGTCGATCGCGACCACGCGCGCCTTCGGCCAGCGCTGGCGCAGCGCGACCGCGGCGGTACCGGGGCCGCTGCCGAGGTCGACGATGTCCGCCGGTGCCTGCTCGCCGAGATACTCAAGCGATTCCAGCAGCCGCGACTCGACCTCGCGCTGCAGGTCGGCGGCGGCGGAATAGCTTCCGGCCGCGCGCGAGAACGCGCGACGGACCTGCTGGCGGTCGAAGATGTGGTTCATCGCGTCCCCGCGGCGTGGCCGGCACTGGTTCCAGCAGGCGCGCCGGCGAACGCCTGCGCAAGGAACCCGGTGATCGCGTCGGCGACCTGGTCGGCGTGGGTCAGGAACGGCGCGTGGCCGCCGTGTTCGATCTGGACGAAGCTCGCGCCCGGCGCCCGCTCGGCGGCGGCGCGCATCGCACGCGGGTCAACCACGCGGTCGCGGCGGCCGGCGATCCACAGGCTCGGCACCTGGAGCAGCGGCAACAACGCCCGCTGGTCCACTTCGTGCAGCAGGTCGAGCCCGCGAGCGAGCGCGGCCGCCGGCGGCTCGCCGCGCGCGAACACCTCGCTCCGCAGCGCGCGCAGTTCGCCACGGGAGTCGTCCGAGCCGAAGGCTTCCAGCGCGATGAAGCGTTCAAGCGTGCCGTGATAGTCGTTGCGCAGGCCTTCGGCGAAGCCGGCGAAGATCTCCGGCGACATGCCGTAGCGGCCTGTGTCGTCGATCGCGGCTGTAGCCGCTCCCACAGGTGGAGGTGACGCTGTGGGAGCGGCTACAGCCGCGATTCCCGCAGCATCGCGCACAAAACGCGGTGCCGAACACATCATCACCAGCCCCGGCACCCGTTCCGGCCGCGTGGCCGCGGCGCGCAGCGCGAACATGCCGCCCAGCGACCAGCCCAGCCACGGCGCCACCGGCACGCGCGCGGCCACGGCCTCGGCCACGGCGTCCGGCTCAAGGGGCACCGCGCTGTCGCGGCTGCGGCCGTGGCCCGGCAGGTCGACCAGATGCAGCTCGAAGCGGTCGGCAAGGCGTTCCACCAGGGGCGCGAACACGCCGCCGTGCATCGCCCAGCCGTGCAGCAGCACCAGCGGTGCGCCGCGGCCACGGATGTCGATGTGCAGGTCGGCGCTCACTTCGTCGCCGGCGTCTGGCGGTGCGGCGCGCGGGCGTCCCGGGGGGCAGGCATGGGATTCTTCCGGATGGGCAATGCGGTGGGCCGACAAGTCTGGAAACCGTGCCGCACACTGTCAACCGGACGCAGCGCGCTCAAGTTGACGGCCAGCCATCGCCACGCCGCGATGACGCGCTCAGGCACCCCGGTCGGTCCGCAGCACCCTGGTCGCACGCACGCTGCCCGCGGCCGGCCGCGCCACCACCCAGGCGAAGCCGACGATGCCCAGCACCACCACGCCCGCACCCGCCAGCGCCACGCCCCGCGGCCAGTCTTCACCCAGCAGCAGCACGCCCAGCAGCACCGCGAACAGCACCTCGGAGGCCTGCATCGCCTCCACCCCGCCCAGCGCCAGCGGCTGGCTGCGCACCATGCCGGTGGCCTGGAAGAACAGCACCATCGCGATCACGCCCGCAAACAGCGCCACCGCCGCGCCCAGCCACAGCTGCGCCACCGTCGGCGCGCCCTGCGTGGTCCAGGCATACGCCGCCAGCAGCCACCACAGCGGCTGGCTGGCCAGGGTCATGCCGAACACGCGCTGGGTGGCGTTGAGCGTTTCACCGGTAGTCTCCAGGTGCAGCAGCAACATGCGGTTGCCGAGCGGGAACGCGAACGCGGCCGCCAGCAGGCAGGCCAGCGCGATCCAGCCGGCACGGTCCAGCGCGCCGCTGGCATGGCCGAACTGCATCAGCAGCACGCCGGCGAAGATCACCGCCGCCACCGCCAGCCCTGCGCGCGGGATCCGCCGCCGCGCATCGCGGTACAGGAACGGCGCGCACAGCATCCCCGCGATCACGGTGAACTGGAACGTGCCCGCCACCAGCCACGACGGCCCGCTGGCCGCGGCGTAGCTGAGACCCAGATAGAACACGCCAAACCCGATCAGTGAGCTGCGCAGCCACGCCCCGGGATGGGCCGCGATCGCGCGCAGCACGGGCTTCGCGCCGCCCTGGAAAGGCATCAGCGGCAGCATCAGCGGCAGCGTGAACAGATAGCGCAGCGAGGCGATCCACGCCCAGTGCATGGCCTGGTCGGCGGCGGCGCGGTTGATCACATAGGTCAGGGTGAAGAACAGCGACGCGCACAGGGCGACGCCGATGGCGGCTAGGGCGCGGCCCGCGGCGGGGACAGGGGCGTCGGTGGACACGGTTTGCGGCGGATGTCGGCGAGGTCAGGCCGCGCGGGCGTCGACGTGGTCGCGGACGCGGGCAAGCGCGGCCACCAGCGCGTCAACCTGGTCTTCGCCATGCGCGGCGCACAGGGTCACGCGCAGGCGTGCGCGGCCTTCGGGCACGGTCGGCGGGCGGATCGCGGCCACCCGGAAGCCCTCGGCCTCCAGGCGCGCGGCCATGTCCAGCGCGCGCGCGTTGTCGCCGCAGGGCACGGGCTGGATCGGCGTCTCCGAATGCGGCAGCTCGAAGCCCAACGCCTGCATGCCCTCGCGGAAGCGCTGCACCAGCGCGACCAGCTTCTCGCGCCGCCAGTGCTCGCGGCGCGCGAGCTTCACCGCGGCCAGCGCCGCGGCGGCCTGCGGTGGCGGCAGCGCCGTGGTGTACAGATAGGGACGCGCGGTGCCGGCAAGGTGGTCGATGAGATCGATGTCGCCGGCCACCACCGCGCCGTAGCTGCCCAGGGCCTTGCCCAGGGTGACCAGCTGCAGGGGCACGTCGGCCACGCCCAGGCGCGCGTCGGCCACGCTGCCGCGGCCGCCGGGGCCGAGCACCCCAATGCCGTGGGCATCGTCGACATACAGCAGCGCCGACTGCACGCGCGCGGCCAGCGCCAGCTGGCGCAGCGGGGCAACGTCACCGTCCATGCTGAAGACGCCGTCGGTGGCCAGCATCGCAGCGCCCGTGGGCACGGTGCGCAGCTGGCGCAGCGCGCCTTCGGCATCACCGTGGGGATAGCGGCGCAGGCGGCAGCCGGCCAGGCGCGCGCCGTCGATCAGGCTGGCGTGGTTGAGTCGGTCCTGGACGCTGGTGTCGCCGTCGCCGAGCAGCGCCTGCTGCACGGCAAGATTGGCCATGTAGCCACTGCCGAACACCAGCGCGCGCGGCACTTCCAGCCAGTCCGCGACCTCGCGCTCCAGCGCCTCGTGGGCAACGTGGTGGCCGCTGACCAGGTGCGAGCCGGTGCCGCCGACGCCGTCGCGGGCGGCGGCGCCCTGCATCGCATCGACCACCTGGAACTGCTGTGACAGGCCGAGGTAGTCGTTGCCGCAGAAGTCCAGCAGCCAGCGGCCGTCGATCTCCATGCGCACGCCGTCGCGACGGCCGACCACGCGGCGGCTGCGCACCAGGTCGCGCGCCAGCGCTTCGGCGCGCTGGGCCTGCGCGCGGCGACGGAGGTCGGGGCGCTTGGCGGGCATGGCGCGCTCCTAGGCCGCGCAGGTCCGCGGCGGCGGGGCGACGATGTCGGCGTGCACGGTGCCGGCCTGGTCGTGGCCTTCGGCATCGACGCTGATCGCCATCGCGCGCAGGCCCAGGCGGTCGAACAGCGCCTGGTCGTGGGCGACGTCCGGGTTGCCGGTGGTCAGCAGCTTCTCGCCGTGGAAAATGGAGTTGGCGCCGGCGCTGAAGCACAGCGCCTGCAGCTCGTCGGACATCTGCTCGCGGCCGGCCGACAGCCGCACCATCGACTTCGGCATCAGCAGGCGCGCGACCGCGATCGTGCGCACGAACTCGAAGGGATCGAGCTCGGCGGTGCCGTGCAGCGGCGTGCCTTCCACCTGCACCAGGCGGTTGATCGGCACCGAGTCCGGATGCGCGGGCATCGTCGCCAGGGTCTGCAGGAAGCCGGCGCGCTGGCGGCGGGTCTCCCCCATGCCGACGATGCCGCCGCAGCAGGTCTTGAGCCCGGCGTCGCGCACGTGTTCGAGGGTGTCGAAGCGGTCCTGCAGCTCGCGGGTGCGGATGATGCTGCCGTAGTGCTCGGGGTCGGTGTCGATGTTGTGGTTGTAGTAGTCGAGGCCGGCGTCCTTCAGCGCCTGCGCCTGGGTGCCGGTGAGCATGCCCAGCGTGGCGCAGGTTTCGAGGCCCAGCGACTTCACGCCGGCGATCATCGCCGCGACCTTGGGGATGTCGCGGTCCTTGGGCGAGCGCCAGGCGGCGCCCATGCAGAAGCGCGAGGCACCGGCGGCCTTGGCCTGGCGGGCCTTCTCCAGCACCGCATCGGTTTCCATCAGCTTCTGCGCATCGACGCCGGTGTCGTAGCGCTGCGCCTGGGGGCAGTAGGCGCAGTCCTCGGGGCAGCCGCCGGTCTTCACCGACAGCAGGGTGCTGACCTGCACTTCGGCCGGGTCGAAGGCCTGGCGATGGACGCTGGCGGCGCGGAACAGCAGTTCGGGCAGCGGCAGGTCGAGCAGCGCCTCCACCTCGGTGCGGGTCCAGTCGTGGCGCGGGGCGGCGGCGTCACCGGCGCGGAATTCACTGACGGCGGGCATGGCGTGATCCTGAAGGCGCTTGCGGAGCTGACCGGGCAGTCTGGAAAGCATGCCTGCACCTGTCAACCTCGCGCAGGCCATCGCGGTTGACGGCTGGTTCGGCCGGCTCGGCCGCTGCCTGTGGGCACCACGCTGCCTGGTTTGCGGAGAACCGGCCCGCGGCCGGCTCGACCTGTGCCCGGCCTGCGAGGCGGGCCTGCCGTGGATGCCGCCGGCCTGCCTGTCCTGCGCGATGCCGCTGCCGCAGCCGGCGCCTGGCGCGAACGCTGCAGCAGCGGGGGCCCCCGGTCCGCCGCGGCCTTCGCGGGTCCACCAACCCCGCCTCTGCAGCGCCTGCCAGCACGACCCGCCGCCGCTCTCCGAAGTCCACGCCGCCTTCCTCTACGGATTCCCGCTGGACCGCCTTCTGCCGCGCCTCAAGTTCCACCGCGACCTCGCGGCCGGCCGCCTGCTGGCCCATGCCATGGCCGCCTGCTTCGCCGGCCTCGCGCGGCCCGATGTCCTGGTACCCGTGCCGCTGCACCGTGCGCGCATGCGCCAGCGTGGCTACAACCAGGCGCTTGAGCTCGCGCATCCGCTTGGGCGGACGCTGGAGCTGCCGGTGCACGCGGGACTGCTGCTGCGCATCCGCAACACATCGGCGCAGTCGCGCCTGGACGCCGACGCCCGCGTCGGCAACCTGCGCGACGCCTTCGTGGTGGCCGGCCGCGGCGCGCCGCCGCCGCACGTCGTGCTGGTGGATGACGTCATGACCACCGGCGCCACCCTGCACGCCGCCGCCGATGCCCTGTTCGATGCCGGCGTGGACCGGGTGGACGCCTGGATCTGCGCCCGCGCGCCCTAGCCGCGCCGCGGCGCCTTACGAGCCCCGGGGATCGGTCACCGGCTCGGTGAGGGCCTGCGGCCCCGAGACCGGCACCGTGTGCAGGTCGCTCGGCTGGCGCTCGATCATCCGCCGCACCCGTGGTCCGTCGGCGCCGCGGTGCAGCGCGCGCAGCTGGGCCGGGATGGTCGCATCGTCGTGGGTCAGGCGGCTGTTGTGGCGGACGTACTCGAGCCAGGTGGGCGTCGCGTAGCGTTCGATCCACACCTGCGGATCGGCGAGGTCGCGCAGCACCCGCCAGTTGCGGGCGCCGTCGCGGCGGCGGATGCGACGCCGCTCCGCCATCGCGTGGAGGAACTCCGGGACGTCCTGCTCGTCGATCAGGTATTCGATCGTGATCACCACCGGCCCGGTGCGCGGCTGGACCGGCACGGCGGTGGCGGGTTCCTTCCAGCGGCTGAGCGGATCAAGGTTGAGTTCGGTCAGCCTGGCCAGCGGACGCCAGACGCCGAGCAGCGCGCAGGCGACCATCACCAGCGCGGCGCCGGCCAGCGCGATGCGCACGTCGCCCTTTTCGGCGATGAAGCCCCACAGCCAGCTGCCCAGCGCCATGCCGCCGAACGCCGCCATCTGGTACAGCGACAGCGCGCGCGCCACGACCCAGCGCGGCGTGGACAGCTGCACCGTGACGTTGAACGTCGACAGCGCCAGCACCCACGACGCGCCGCCCAGCAGCAGCGCCACCATCGTCAGCGGCAGCCAGGGGCTCATGGCCGCGCCGGCCGCAGCGACCGCGAAGGCGAGGCAGGCCCAGCGCACCAGGCCCTCGTTCGACAGCGCGCCACGCAGGTGCGTGCTGCCCATCGCGCCGCCGATGGCGCCGAGGCCGAACGCCCCCAGCAGCAGGCCGTAGGTCAGCGGGCCGCCGACGATGAGGTCCCTGGCGACCAGCGGCATCAGCGCCATCACCGCGCTCGCGCCCAGGCCGAAGACGAAGGCGCGTCCCAGCACCGTGCGGATGACCGGTGACATCATCACGTAGCGCACGCCCGCCGCCATCGCGCTGCCGAGCGCTTCACGCGGCAGCAGCCGCGGCTTCGGCTCGGGCTGCCAGCGGGCCAGCACCACGACCAGGGCGACATAGCTCACCGCGTTGACCGCGAACGCAGCCGCAGCCCCGGCGGCGGCCACGATGGCTCCGCCGACCGCCGGGCCGACGCTGCGCGCGATGTTGAAGCCCATGCTGTTGAAGGCCACCGCGCCGGGCAGCTCAGCGCGCGGCACCATGTCGCCCACCGATGCCTGCCAGGCCGGCGCGTTGAAGGCGGCGCCGCAGCCGATCAGGAAGGTGAAGAGCAGCAGCAGCCACGGCGTGATCAGCCCCGCCCAGGTGCACAGCGCCAATGCCACCGACACCAGCAGCATGAACACCTGTGCGCCCAGCATCATCCTGCGGCGGTCGAAGTTGTCGGCCATCGCGCCGGCCACCAGCGAGAACAGCATCACCGGCAGCGCGACCGAAGCCTGCACCAGGGCGACCATGTCGGCGGAGTCCGCGATCGAGATCATCAGCCAGGACGCGCCGACCGACTGGATCATGCCGCCGAAGTTCGATGACGCGCTCGCGAACCAGACCCGGCGGAAGATCGGGTAGCGCATCGCCGACAGCGCCGAAGGGCGCTGCACGGGGTCGGGCGGAATGTCGGGCGTCTGCGCCATCAAGAGCCAGGCCGGGAGGACCGGCGGCCATTGGGCCAGAGTCGATGCCTCGGCCGCGTCATGGTCGCGCCGGCCCCCTTGCGGTCATGGCCAAGGCCGATGCCGGCGCCGCGGTCACGCCCTACCGCGCAGCGCGAGGTCGGCGGCGATGCCGGCGAACACCGCCATCCCGACCCAGTGGTTGTGCAGGAAGGCCCGGAAGCAGGGCCCGCGCTCGCGGTTGCGGCAGATCCGGAACTGCCAGGCCACCAGCGCAAGCGCCACGCCCAGGCCGGCCCAGTACCACGTGCCCAGGCCCGCCTGGCGGCCGACCAGCGCCAGGCCGAGGAAGGTCAGTGCGTACAGCACGCCCTGCGCCACCAGGTCCATGTCGCCGAACAGCACCGCGGTCGACTTCGAGCCGACCTTGATGTCGTCGTCGCGGTCGACCATCGCGTACCAGGTGTCATAGGCGGTCGACCAGAGGATGTTGGCCGCGTACAGCACCCAGGCGACCGGCGGCACCTCGCCCTGCACCGCCGCGAAAGCCATCGGGATGCCCCAGCCGAAGGCCATGCCCAGGTAGACCTGAGGCAGGTGCGTGTAGCGCTTCAGGTACGGATAGGTCGCGGCCAGGAACACGCCGACGAAGCTCATCAGGATGGTCAGCCGGTTGAGCGTGAGCACCAGGGCGAAAGCCGCCAGCATCAGTACCGCGAACAGTGCCAGCGCCTCTCGGCCGCGGACCGCGCCGGTGGCCAGCGGGCGCTCGCGGGTGCGCTCGACGTGCGGATCCAGCCAGCGGTCGGCGTAGTCGTTGATGACGCAGCCTGCGCCGCGCGTCAGCCAGACGCCTGCGCTGAAGACGAACAGTATCCACAGCGGCGGCACGCCTCCGGCCGCGATCCACAGGCCCCACCAGGTCGGCCAGAGCAGCAGCAGCCAGCCGATCGGCCGGTCGGCGCGCATCAGCTTCCAATACAGGCCCGGGCGCTCGCGCCAGCTGGGCGCGGCGGGGACGCGTGCCTCGAAACGTTCGTAGGACATGGCCGATATGGTACCGCCGGGGCGTGGCCAAGGCGGCGGACCCAGCAGCGCGACAGCGCACCGCCAGGGCCGCGTGCGGGCCCCTCGCTTCAATTCGCCAGATAGTGGAAAATGGCGGTCTGCGCGCCTGTAGCTCAGCCGGATAGAGTAGTGGCTTCCGAAGCCATTGGTCGGGGGTTCGAATCCCTCCAGGCGCGCCATTCCACTGTCCGCATCGACCAGGCAGGCCGCACCGTCGCCCTGCCATCCGTATCGGGCACGTAGCCGGTGGGTCCCGGCCCACGCGGTGCTCCAGGGCGGTGGGCGCGCCTTGAGCGTATCTTGTGCTCCCGGCATGCGCCCTTCACGGCGCGCAACGTTGTTTGCGAAAGCATGTCCCCCTCTTCCTCCAGGAGTTTATGCATGAACATCAAGATCGCAGTGTTGACCGCCGCCTGTGCGCTGGCCCTGTCCGCCTGTGGCGAGACGGCGTCGCCGCCCGCGGCAACCGATGCCGCGCCGGATGCCGCATCGCCTGCGGCCCCGGCCGCGGACACGCCGGCCGAGGCGACGCCACCGGCCGCCGACACCACGCCGGCTGCGACATCGAAGGCGCCCGCGAAGGGCAGCAAGGTCGCGGTGATCAACGGCTGTGAAACCGAGATCGAAGGCAATGACGCGATGCAGTTCAACGTGAATTCCATCACCGTCCCCGCTTCGTGCGCCGAGTTCACCATCACGCTCAAGCACGTGGGCAAGATGCCCGTCGCCGCCATGGGCCACAACGTGGTGGTGACCACGGCGGCCGACATGGCGCAGGTTTCGGCCGACGGCATGGCGGCCGGCCTCGAGGCGGGCTTCATCAAGTCCGATGACGACAAGGTCATCGCCCACACCGACATGATCGGTGGCGGGGAAACCACCTCGGTCACCTTCGCGGTCAGCGAGCTCCAGGGCGACGGGCCCTACAAGTTCTTCTGCAGCTTCCCCGGCCACGCGGCGCTCATGAACGGCAGCATCAGCGTCGAGTAAGCGGCAGCCGGCATCCTGACTGTTGAAGGCGGGGGCGCGAGCCCTCGCCTTTTTTTGTGGGTCTTCCTCGCGACGGCCTCCCGACCACGACGGCGCTCGGCGTTGCAGCGGGCGCGCGGGTGCCGAGGCCCTCAACCGGCACGCGCGATCGACAGCCCCTGCGGGGTCCCTGGCCTATGCCGCCGGTTTGCCGTCAGGGCCGGTCACGCGGCCGGCGGCGTCGACGAACCAGGTGCGCACCGACGGGTAGTCCGCGAGCAACGGTCCGCGACGCGCCGGCGACAGGATCGAGAGGGTGGTGGAAAGTCCGTCGGCGAGTGTCGCCCGCGGCGCAGTGACCGACACCGACGCATGGTGGTTGGCGCTGCGGCCGGTGCGGGGATCCAGCAGGTGATGGAGATCCGGGTCGGACCCGAAGCGCGTGCCGTAGCCGCCGGACGTTGCCAATGCGCGATGCTCGCCGTGGTCGCTGCCCAGCGGCAGTTCGAACAGCGTGCGGCCCGGGTCGGTCGGGTCGACCACCGCGGCGCGCCAGGGCCCGCCATCCGGCCTGTGTCCGAGCGCGCGCCCCTCGCCCACGTCGATCAGCACGTTGCCGAACCCGTCGGCCAGCAGCAGGTCGGCGATCCGATCGGTGATGAAGCCCTGCGCCACGCCATTCAGCGAAATCGCCGCGCCGGGCCGACCCAGCCGTATCCGGGCCGCGCCCACTTCGACATCGGCGAATCCGACGCGCTGTCGCGCATGGGCGATGGCCTGGGGCGACGGACCCCGCGGCGACGCATCCGGCCTGGAAAAGTGCTCGAAATACAGCCGCAGCAACGGTTGCACGGTGGGGTCGAATGCACCGCCGCTGCGCTGCGCCAGCGAAAGACCGAACGACAAAAGCTCGACCAGCTCCGTCGGCGGATACTCCAGCAGGCCGGTCGCGTTGAGGCGCGAGAGTGCGGAATCGGGCCGGTACAGGCTGAACACGGATTCAAGCCGCCCGACCTCGGCCACGCAGCGGGCGACCATCGCCTGCGCATGCGGGCGGTCGGGGTGTACCAGCGTCATCGAGGCCGGTGCGCCCAGCGCCACGCCCTTCCAGACGGTGGGTCGCAGCGACGACGCAACCGCCGCCAGTGCAAGACCGCCCGGCATGGATCCCATGGCCGCGCACATGGCGGCGATGGAGAGAAAGCGTCGGCGCTTGAGCATGGCTCGATCCTCAGTGGTCGGGATGCTGCCGATGGCTGTCGGCAGCCGCAGGTTCGTGGCCGTCGGCCGGTTGCCCGGCAGTGTCATGCGTACCGTCGCCGTGGTCCATCGCGCCCGGCATCGTCGGTGACAGATCCACCGGCCCGAGGACGTAGTCGTCGGGAATGCCGTCCAGGCGGACGATCCGCCCGCCGTGCTCGGCGCGGAACGTCTCCGCCGCCGGCTCCGTGGAGAACGGCACCGCCTCCGGCGCGCCCATGCCGCCGGTCATGGTGCTTTCCACCACGAACCACGCGTTGCGCGCATCCACCCAGGTGCCCGCCTCCGGGTGCTCCCAGCTGCGGGCCAGCCCCATGTCGTTGACGTAGACCGCCGACACGTCGCGGGCTTCCTCCGGCAGGCGCAGGAAGGCGACGGTGTCGCGTACCGACGAGAACCAGATCGGACCCTCGCGGCTCTCCAGGTGGATCTGCCCCTTGGGGCCTTCGTGGTCGGAGAGCAGCATTCCGCAGTAGTGGCCGGTTGCATCGTCCGGGACTTCGGCGGCGACCGGAGGCGGTCCTGCGGGACCGGCCCTGTCACACCCGGTGGCCAGCAGCATCGCCAGGCCAAGGGCTGCCCATGTCAATCGTCCAATCCTCATATCGGTCTTCTCCTGAATGCAAGGACCGCCAGGCCCAACGGAACCACCACCCAGGCTGCGAGTACCGCGAGCAGGACGCCCGCGGGCATTGGCGCCGCGTTGCCGGGGCCGGCCAGGCCGCTGTAGAGGGCCACGCTGTCGTTGGCGGTCATGTTGAAGATCCGGTAGACGTCCGCCGGATTGAGCAGCAGCAGTGCGTCCAGCACGTTCTGGGTCACGTAGCGGCCCTGGTCGGCTACCAGGATGCCCAGCAGGGCGGTGTCGTAGAGCAGCACGAACACCAGCCAGGCGCCGACGGCCAGGCCGGCCGCGGTGGCACGCTCGCGCACCAGGGTGCTGGCCAGCACGCCCATCGACACGAACGCCGCACCCAGCATGATCGAGGTGAGCACCATCATCGAGAAGGCGCCCCAGGCAAGCGAGTCGGATTCGCTGCCCATGGCCAGCGCGCCCGCCGCGACGCCATAGCCGAGCAGGGTGGCAATGCCCAGGATGCACACGTGGCCCAGCGCCTTGCCCACGACCACCTGCCAGCGTGCCACCGGATAGGACAGCAGCAGCATCAGCGTGCCGCGCTCCTGCTCGCCCACGATGGCGTCGAACGACAGCAGCAGGGCAATCAGGGGCACCAGGAAGATCGTGAGGCTGGCCAGGCTCACCACCACGACCGCCATCGGGTCGGCCCTGACCGCACCTGTGGGGGCACTGCCGAGCAGCACCAGTGACAGCGACAGCGCGGCCAGCAGCAGCGTGGTCGCGACCACCCAGCGGTTTCGCAGCCCGGCCCGCACCTCCTGCATGGCAAGCTTCAGGACGTTCATGCCGCACTCGCCTCCTGCTCCACCAGATGGCGGTAAAGATCCTCGAGTCCCGGCGTCGCCGTAGTGATGTCCTCGATGCCGTCGACTGTTGCCAGGGTGCGCAGCGCGGCCATCTTTTCCGCAGCCGGCACGCTGAGCACGAGCGTGCCATCGGTACGCACCGTGCACCGGCTTCCTGCCGGAAGCCTCGCAAGCAGTTGCGCCGTATCGTGGCTGCCGTCGCGCACGCGCAGCCGGAGCCTTGCATCCGGCACCGCGCCCTCGCGCAGATCGTCCAGGGTACCGGCCGCCAGCAGGTTGCCGCGATGCATGACCGCCACCCGGTCCACCCGGTTCTCGACCTCGGCCAGGGCGTGGGTGCAGACCAGTACCGTGGCGCCGCTGCCGCGCAGCATGTCGATGGTGTTGAACACATCGACCCTGGACGCCGGGTCCAGGCCACTGGTCGGTTCGTCGAACAGCAGCAGGCGCGGCTCTCCGATCAGCGCCTGTGCAATTCCCAGCCGCTGCCGCATGCCCTTGGAGTAGGTCGAAACCCGGCGTTTGGCTGCGTGCGCGATCCCGACCATCTCCAGCAGTTCGCCGTTGCGACGCGGCGAGTGGCGCTTCAGCCCCGCATAGAACGTCATCAGCTCATTGCCGGTCATCGCGCCGTGGAAGGCGACGTTCTCGGGCAGGAAGCCAAGCGTGCGCCGGGCTTCGGCGCCGTGGGCACCGGCCGGGTCGACGCCCGCCACGCGCACTGTGCCCTCATCGGGCCGCACGAGTCCGAGCAGGAGCTTGATCAGCGTGGTCTTGCCGGCGCCGTTGTGGCCGACCAGGGCGGTCGCTTCACCGGCATGCAGGGCAAGGGTGACGTCCTGCACCGCAACCACGTCGCCGTATCGCCGCGTCACGTCGTTCCACTGGGCAATGACGCTCATCGTGCGTCATCCTGCGGCATCTGCGGCGGACGCATGAGTGGGGCGCTGTCCACCACGCCGCCCGTGGACAGGGCGGGGAAGCGCGACTGTGCCCAGCGCACCATCTGCACCGCCGGGCTGCTCACCAGCGCCTTGGCCTGCGGCAGTGTCCACAAGATCTCGTCCATCACGTCGTTGGGCCGGTACGGCCGGTCGCCGATGCCGTCGCCATCCAGGTCATAAGCCGGATTGTCGCTCCAGTAATTGCCCCGACCCTCCGACGCCCAGTCCATGTGGCGCGTGCCCACGTATTTGATCTGCATCCGGTTGGCCACGAATGCGTTGCCACTCAGGGCGTTGCCTTCGGAGCCAGCGGTGAAATGGACGCCGATCGGGCAGCCCTCGAGCCAGTTGTCCGTCATCTGGTTCTGGTTGGCGTTGTAGATGAACACGCACTTTTCGCCGCCGTTGCGGACCGTGTTGCCAACCACCCGCGAATCATTGGTGGCATTGAGCATCAGGCCATGGTCCCTGTCGTTGATGGACACGTTGTCGCGGATTTCCAGGCCTTTGGAAAACATGATCGCCCAGCCGACGTGGTTGCCGCGGGACGTGTTGCCGATGATCCGGCTGTCGTGGGTGTACATGTAGTGGATCGCGAAGCGCAGGTTGGAAAAGGTGTTGTCCCGGAAGGTGTTCCGGTTGCTGACCCTGACGTAGATGCCGTCGCGGCCATGGCTGATGGTGTTGCCGATCACCTCGGCGCCGGGGGCGTTCCAGATCGTGACGCCGTTGCCGGCTTCTGCCAGGCGCATGTCCTTGAACCCGGTGATGACGTTGCCTTCCACGATCGAGCCTGCGGCTCCATGGAGATAAACGCCGAACAGGTTGTCGACCAGCTTGTTGTCACGCACGTCTGCCCGCGACGCGGACTCCTGGACCAGGATCGCCGAGTCCATCGCCGCCAGGTCGGTGCCCGACCCGCTGATCTGGAGCCCGTGGACGCGCACATCCGGGGCCGTGACCGTGACCACGCTGCCGGCACCGGGCCCGGACAGCACCGCGCCGGGCTCGCCGACCAGCGAGAGTGCCCTGTCGATGACGACCGGGCCTGCGTGCCGGCCGGCCTCCAGGCGAACGGTGTCGCCTGGCGCCGCGGCTTCGATCACCGACTGGAGCGGGACGCCAGGTGCCACCCGAAGCTCGGCGGCGAACGCCTGGGCCGCGACCACGGTCCAAGCCATGCCGACAACGCACACAAGGGCATCAGCGACCGCCGCTGCGCGGCGACCGCCCATGCCGGGCCGGCGGCGCCGGTTGCACCGGGCCGCCGGGTGAAGCAGGTACCGCATCCGCTCAGGCCTCGACCAGCATCCGCCCCTTCATTTCCATATGCATGGCGTGGCAGAACCACTGGCAGTAGTACCAGTACACGCCCGGGCGGTCGGCGGTAAAGGTGACCGACGCCGTGGCCTGCGGACCGATTTCCATGGCCACGCCGTAGTTGACGATCGTGAAGCCGTGCGTGAGGTCTTCCACGCTGTCGTTGTTGGTCACGTACACGGTCACTTCATCCCCCCGCTTGACCGTGAAGTCGGTCAGGCTGAACGCCGGCGCCACCGAGGTCATGTAGACACGGACCTTGTTGCCGTCGCGGATCACCTGCGCCGCGGCCTCGAGGGTGACGCCATCCGTCGCGGCCTGCCGGCGCGCGTCTTCCCACATCGGGTCGTTGCGGTCCCAGACGTTGACCGGGTTGACCTTGGAACGGTGGATGATCTCGATGTCATGCGGCTCGGCGAACGAAGGGCCGTCGTGCACCAGGACCATCTCGTCGCCGGAGATGTCGATCAGCTGGTCGTTCTCGGGCTTGAGCGGTCCCACGTTGAGGAACCGGTCCTTGGAGAACTTGTTGAGCGACATCAGCCACTTGCCATCGGCTTCCAGGCTCTCGCCCATCGAGGTGTGGTTGTGGCCGGGCTGGTATTGCACGTCAAGCTTCTGGATGATCGGGTCGACGTCCTCGCCGTTGAACAGCTGCACGGCCTTCTCGATATTCCACTTCACCAACTGGCTGTCGATGAACAGCGTGGTGTAGGCATTGCCGCGCCCGTCGAACGCCGTATGCAGCGGACCCAGGCCGAGTTCGGGCTCGGCCACCACCGTGTCGCGCGGCTGGATGGTGCCGGCGAACAGCTCGGGGAACTTGCGCACGTCGAACACGGTGACGGTCGGCGACAGCTTGCCGTTGGCGACGGCGTGGATGCGGTCGGGCGCCATGTTCATGCCGTGCGGGCTGTTGGACACCGGAACGTAGCGGGTGAACGCCGAGTTCGCCTGCTTGCGGCCATCCAGGACCGGTGCGCCATTGATCATCTCGGCCTCGCCGTTCGCCACCGCGGCCTCGATCGCCTTGATGTCGAAGATGACGACGTGGTCCTGCTCGGCGGCGGACATTTCCGCCAGCGTCATGCCTTCCTCGGAGTTGTAGCTGGTCGCGAACGCGTACAGGCCGTCGTAATCGGCATCGACGTTGTCCAGGTTGCCGCTGACCATGACCTGCCAGGCAACCTGCATCGTGTCGCCATCGACCGCGGTGAAGATGTAGCGGTATTGCTCCAGGTCATTCAAGTTGGTGCCGTCGTTCTGCAGCGGCACGCTGTCTTCGCCGTTGCAGAACAGATAGCCGGTCTTCGGGTACTTCTGCAGGCGCATGCCATGCACGGTGTGCTGGTTCGGCAGCTCGAGGATCTTGTCGGTCTTCATCACGTCGCAGCGCACGCGCGCGACCCGCGTGTTGGCCTTGTCGTTCATGAACACGTAGCGGCCGTCGTGTTTGCCTTCGGTGAACGACATGTGCGGGTGGTGCAGGTCGCCGTTGAAGTGGGTCCCGCCGCGGGTGCTGAGGAATTCCCTCGTCTGCGGCGTCAGGCCTTCGGTGAGCACCTTGAGGCTCTCGTTGGTCTGGCCCCAGCCGGTGGCGCTGCAGCGGTTGAACACCGGGATCCGCATCAGCTCGCGCATCGACGGCATGCCGATGATGCGCAGTTCGCCGCTCTGCCCGCCGGAAAGGAATCCGTAGTACTCGTCGAGTTCGCCGGGTGCGATGTGGATCTTGGCCGCCGCATCCGACGTGGCCGTGCCGCCGCCCGCGGGCGGCGCGCCGGCCGCCGCGCCGGTGCCGTTGCCGGACGCGCTCCTGTCGCCGCAGCCGGCCAGGAGGCCGGTGGCGGCAGCGCCGGCTGCCAGAGCCACGCTGCCCGTCAGCATCGCCCTCCGGCCGGAATTCGGCAGCGACGTGTCGGCCGCCGGGTCGATCGATTTGCTCTTGTCGTCACTCACGTTCGTTTCTCCATTGGGAATTGGATCCATGCAGCGGGATTCACTGACTGGCATCGGCTGCTGCGGTCTGGTCGCCGTCTGCCGGCAGCACCGCCAGCGGTATTGACTTCGAGGCCGCCGCGCGCCTTTCGCGCTTGAGCCGGCGCTGGATCTGGACCGGGCACTTGGTATCGCTGTGGTACAGCACCTGGCAGTGCAGGCACGAGATGCACTCGTTCGGATTGATGTGGCCTTCCGGGTGGATCGCTTCCACTGGGCATTCCTTGAAACAGCGCATGCACGGGTTGCCGCACTCGCGGTAGCGCTTGAGCCAGTCGAACATCCGCATGCGCCCGGGGATCGCAAGCGCAGCGCCAAGCGGGCACAGGTACCGGCAGAAGAAGCGCTCGACAAAGAGCCCGGCGACGATCAGGGCCACGGCAAACAGCACGAACCACCACTCGCGCATGAAGCGAAGGATGATCGCGGTCTTGAAGGGCTCGACTTCCGCCAGCTGCTCGGCGAAGGCCAGCGACCCCAGCGAAACGCCGAACAGGACCAGGAAGATGATGTACTTGATCGGCCACATGCGCTGGTGGACGCCCCACGGGATCTTCAGCTGCGGCACCTTCAGCGCCTTGGCGACCCGGTTGGTCAGCTCCTGCAGGGCACCGAAAGGGCACAGCCAGCCGCAGAACGCCCCGCGTCCCCAGAAGATCAGCGCCACCGCGACCGAACACCACAGGATGAAGATCAGCGGATCGACCAGGAACGAGGACCAGTTGAAACCATCGCGGAGCGAGGTCGCGAATGTCAGGACGTTGACCACCGACAGCTGGGCCTGGGCCACCCAGCCCAGCCAGAACAGGGTGACCACGAGGTAGGCCAGGCGGATCCGGTCGAAGAGCAGCTCGCGCTTCACCAGGGCATCCTGGAAGAAGAAGATCAGGGTCAGCGCGATGAGCATCACGCCGAGCACGGCAATGGAGACGGTCTTGCTCTGCCACATCCGTTTCCACAGGGGATCGGTGTCCTCCTCGAGGAACGCGTGGGACCCCGTGCCGGCGCCCAGCCCGGCCGTGGGCAGCGTGCCGGCTGCGGAGGCGGGGTCCAACCCCGGTGCGGAACCGCTCGTGGTGTATTGCGCAGGGATCGAATAGGGCAGGTCGAAGGACACGAAGGCCTTGGTCAACGCACCGGTCGCCCGCTGCACGAGCAGCTGCAGGCGCCAGGGCTGCGCCGGATCGAACTCGCTGCCGTCCGGAATGACGAAGATCCCGATTTCCCTCAACGAAGGCGCGCCCTCGGCCCCGAGGGCACCCACGCGCCGATGGAACTGGTCACGGAAGCGGATCGTCTCGGCACCCTGGATCAGCTCGATGCGGTCGAAGATGCCGCCGCGGACATACCCGGACCCCTTGAACGAATAGATGCCTGACCCGCCGACCAGGATGGCCTGCTGGCCAGGCGCCAGCATCCGCAGCATGCTGGCGTATTCGCTTTCGCCCAGCAGGCTGCGTCCGATTGCCGGCTGCGACACCAGCGCCACGTAAAGATCAATGAACGGATCGTCCGGCGCGCCGGCCTGCGGACGCCGCGCGGCCTCCGGGTCGCCGGCTTCGGCGAAGCTGTCGTTGACCTCGCCTACGGTCAGGTGCAGGTGCGAGACCGCGCCCTCGTCGAGCAGTTCCTGCCAGCCGGCGATCGAGCCGGCCTCCGCGTCCACGGCGCGGGCTTGCGGCGCCTCGCCCGCAGCCGCGGCCGCAGCCGGCTGGCCGCCGTCCAGGCCCAGCAGGCGGGCCACCCGCGCTGCCGATCTCGTGACGCTTTCCCCCATCACCAGCACGGTCACGGTGGCGCCGCTCACCAGGTCCACACGCGGTGGCCCGGCTCCCGTGGCGGCGGCCTGCAGCGGGTTGTAGCCGACGAAAGGAGCCAGGTAATCGACGACGCGCTGCTCGGGTATGCCGATCAACACGATCGGTTCACTGTGCGCGACCATCCTGATGCCGGTGATGGTGCCGGCCGTGTCGAGCCCGACCAGGATGTGGATCGGCTTGCTGGAATATCCGTTCGCGTTGACGTACTGCGTGTTCAGGTAGGCGTAGCCAGCCAGTTGGTCGCCGCGGAACACCTGCGCGACCGGCGGCGACTCCCGGGTCGGCCCGAAGCGGTCGGCGCCTGGCACCAGTTCACCGGGCGTGACCTGGTTCACGAACGTGTCGAAAGTGGCCGCCGACTGCGCGACCGCCGGCAGCCACGACATCGCAGTCAACAGGACCATGGCAAGCACAACGCGCCACGCCATGCCGGGGGGATGCCCCAAGATCCACTCCTCGCGGTGCGTATGGGATGATGACGCCGCACTGCTGGTGTCAACATGCGCGGCTTCGTCCACGCGGAGTATAAGCGGGGTTTTGAAATGGGTCGAACACGTCCCGACAGCGATACGACCGACCCGCTTTCGCTCGGCCGGGACAGTGGCGACCAACGCCGCTTCGGGTCCGTGGAACGCGCGCGGCGACGGTCGCGGCTGCGCGCCGATCCCGGCATCGACGTGGTCGACATGCCCACGCTGGTGGGGATCGCAAAGGCCATCGAGGACGAAGCGGTCCGGCGTTACGCACTGCTCGCGGAGCTGATGGACCGTCGCGGAGAGCCCGCGACCGCCGCGGCGTTTCGAGCAATGCTGGAAGAGGAGCGCAGCCACGTGGCGGCCGTCGATCGATGGGCTGCTTCGGTTGGCGAGCCTGCGGTTGCAGCGGACGATTACGAATGGCTCCTGCCGGCCGACCTGTCCAGCTCCTGGGACGAGATATCCGGAAGCGCATTGCTGACGCCGTACCGGGCTTTCGCGGTGGCGGTCGAGAACGAAGAGCGCGCGTTCTCCCTCTACGCCTACCTGGCCGCCCACGCGCAAGACGCGCAGATCAGGGCGGAGGCCGAGAAGCTCGGCGGCGAGGAGCTCCGGCACGCAGCCCTGCTGCGCCGCTGGCGACGCCGGGCGTATCACCGCGAGCGCCGGACTGCGGCGCCGCTGCAGCCGCAGCTTCAGATCGATTCGACCGAGCTGCTGCGCGAGGTCCTGGCCCAGCACGAGGCGGCGATCGCCGCGACGCATCATGCGCTGGTACCCCGCCTGGAACGCGCCGGCGACGGGGCCAGCGCGCGCCTGCTGCAGCGTTCCATCCCCGCGGTGGCGCGCGAGGGGACGCCAGGTGAAGCGGCAGGCCCCGAAGCGTCCGCGTCGCCCACGGCGGGCGCGCCCGGTGACGAGGATCCGCGCCACCTGCTGGTCGATGCACAAAAGCCACTGGAAGCGCTTGCGGATGTGCTCGAAGCGGTCATGGCCACGGCCGAAGGTGATCTGTTCGAAGAAGCGGCGGCCGCGACGGACAGCATCGTCAGGCGTATCGCGCAGATCTCGCTGCGGATCGGCAGTTCCGGCGAAGCGTAAGCACTGCAGCCGCTGCTACGGGGTCGTGGTGGCGCCGCACCGCGACGCTCACACCAGCTCCTCGCCCTTGCGCCGCGCGCGGCGCACGTCGCGCCACACGCCGCGGCCCATGATGAACATCATCACCGCCACCAGCACCGGCCAGACCAGCACGTAGGCCGTCATCAACAGGTCTCTCATCGGGCCACCCCCGGGGTCTGCACCGGCCGCACCGCGGCACTGCCGCCGGTGCCGGTGTCTTCATCGTCATCGAAGTTGCGCACGCGCCTGGCGATCAGGGCAAAGTCGAAGTCCTCGTCGCTGCGGAAGCTGAGCAGCGCGCACACCACGGTGCTGACACCATAGGCGTTGAGCGAACTCAACAGCACCGGGTAGTCGCGCAGGAAGCCGAAGGTGAAGGGCGCCAGCGCCAGTATCGCCAGCGCGCCCACGGCCAGTCCGGCGCGCTTGCCGAAGAAGCCGAAGGCCATCAAGCCCAGGACCACGCCGGCGCCGACGGTCGCGAACGCCTCGAGTACCAGCGCATACATTCCCGCGATCGGCAGCAGTTCGAAACGCGCCACGGTGAACGCGACCAGCGACACCAGCACCGCGGTGGTGAAGGCGCGGTTGTTGACCTTCTTCCAGTAGACGCTGGCGATCACCGGGAACACGATCGAGCCCCACAGCGCGCCCACGAACACCAGCAGCGAAAGAATGTCGATCCGGAAGCTGGCGAAGACCAGGCCCGCGGTGGTGGCCACGATCATGGTGATGCGCCCCACCCACAGCATGGTGGCCGGGTTGACGCGGCCGCGCGCCAGGTTCTTGCCGTAGATGTCGGTCATCATGATCGACGACAGCGCGGCAAGATCGGAGTCGGCGGTGGACGACAGCGAGCCGATCACCATGATGAAGAACACGCCGATCATCACCGGCCCCAGGTAGCTCGATGCCATCTGCGGGATCAGGTTGTTGTGGTCGCCGCCGGCGGGCTCGATGCCCACCATCAGCGCCACCACGCCCAGCATGCCCAACCCGATCACGGTCGCACCGTAGCTGATGGTGGCGGTCAGGAACGTGGGCTTGATCAGGTCCTCGCGCACCGCGAACAGGCGCTGGGCGATGGTCTGGTTGCCGATGGCATAGGCCAGCACCGCCACGAAGTACGGCGCGCCCTGCTCCAGGAACGCGGTCTTCGAGAACATCGTCGCCTGCTCGGCGCTGAGGCGGTCCCAGCCCTGCGCCACCGCGTCGATGCCGCCGGCGTTGAAGAACACCAGCGGGATGATCAGCGCCGCGGCGCCGAGCATCGCGGCCACCTGGACGACGTCGGTCATGATCGATGCGCGAAAGCCCGACCACAGCGTGTACGACAGCGTGCCGACGCCGGCGATCACCACCCCGTGCACGAAGTCCAGCGGCGACAGCATCGCCACCAGGGCGCCTGCGGCGGTGAAGTTGGCCATCAGGCTGATCACGCTGCCGGCGATGTTGGAGCCGGCGAGGATCAGCTGGCTGGAGCGCCCGTGGCGGGCGTGCATGATCTCGGCCAGCGTGTGCGCTTCGGGCGCGACCTCGCGGAAGCGGCGGCCGAAGGGATAGATGAAAAGGATCATCAGCGCACCCCACAGGCCGTAGTGGATCGGCCCGGAGATGCCGTATTTGTAGCCCGACGTGGCGGCGGCGTAGAACGAGGCCGCCCAGATCCAGGTGGCGGTCATGCTGGCGGCGGAGATGCCGAAACCCACCGCGCCGTTGGAGTTCATGTAGCCGTCGACGTTCTCGCTCCTGCGCGCGATGCGCGTGGACATCAGGAACGTGCCGCCATAGAAGGCGAGCATCAGCAGCAGGACGGTGGGTGTTTTCAGTTGATAGAACGTGAGGTCGGCCACGGGCAGGCGGATGCTCCCTGGTTGACGGCCATGTGGGCCGGAACGGGACGCAGCACGCAGGACATCCTGCCGGACGGAAGAGGTCCGGGCGAAACCCTTGCCGGGGAGGAAAGACTGGAACAGCTGCGCCTTGGGGCGCCCCGGAATCGCCCTGGTGGCGACGGCATCGGAAGCGCGGCGAAGGGCATATCCTAGCAGCAGCCCGCAAACAGGCCGGAACACTGCGTTGCAAGGCGACTGTGCTCTATAATCCAGCGCAGCGGTGGCCGCCGGCCACGCACGTCAATGGTGTTCCGTGCGCAACTACGACCTCGACTTCCTCAAGCGATTCTCCCTGGTGATCGGCTTCCTGACCGTGGTGACACTCGGGTTGATCGTCCTGTCCTACTTCGTGCACGTGTCGCTGCCGACCGAGGTCGATCCCTCGACCGCCAGGCACACCGCCAACCGGCTCGCGCCTGTCGGCGCGGTGTATGCAGGCGATACCGGCGCCGCCGCCCAGGCCGCTGCGTCCATGGCCGCCGCCGCTGCCGCGTCCGCGCAGGTCGCCTATGGCGGCACGCTCGATGGCTCGGTCATCTACGGCAACCTGTGCGCCGGTTGCCATACCGCCGGCGTCGCCGGCGCGCCGAAGCTGGAGCCCGCGGACTGGACGGCGCGCATCGCACAGGGCACCGAAACCATGCACCGGCACGCCATCGAAGGCTTCACCGGCGCCACCGGCATGATGCCGGCCAAGGGCGGCAATCCTGCGCTGACCGACGAGCAGGTCATCGCCACCGTCGACTGGATGCTGGAAAACCTGAAGTAAGCTGGCCTCCCGACCGGTCGTCGACGCCGCCCCACCGGGCGGCGTTTTCATTTCCGCATCCCGTCTTCGCCCGAGAACGCCATGAGCCACCGCGCGCCCGCACTGTCCGTTCCGTTCCTGCTGCCGGCACTGGCCGCCGCGCTGGCGCTGGCCGGCTGCGTTGCCACGCCCGCCCGCGAGGCTCCACCTGCCGCTGCCGCAGTGGAGCTCGCGGCGCCGCCGGCCGACTGGAGCATCCACGACGGCCGCCGCGTGCGCATCACCGCGCCCCTGGTGGTCTCGGGCAACCACCGCATCGGCCGCGACAACACCGTGGTCGCCGCTTTCGGCGAGCGCCTGCAGACGCCGACCGAGGTCGCATTGCCGGGTGCAGACGCCAACGCGATCGCCACCGCCAACCGCATGCGCAGCCTTGCCCTGGTCCTGCCCGCGCAGGCTGCCGGCCATCCGCGCACCTGGCGCAGCGGCGGCGTGCTTGAAGCCGCCGAGGGCGACCTGAAGGTCGGCAAGGACGGTCCGCGACTGCATCTGCGCGACGTCGAGGTGCTGCAGCCCGCATCGCGTCCGGCGGCACCCACGGTAGCCGGCGAAGTCCGCGTGGCCAGCCTCAACCTGGAAAACCTGTTCAACGGCGACGGCCGCGGCGGCGGCTTCCCGACCGCGCGCGGTGCGCGCACGCCGGAGGACTACCAGGCGCAGCTCGCGCGCCTGGTGGCCACGCTCGGCTCGCTTGATGCCGACGTGGTCGCCCTGCTGGAGCTTGAGAACGACGGCTACGACGCCGACTCCAGCCTCGCCCGGCTGGTCGCCACGCTGGACCCGGACGGCCTGCGCTGGCGCTTCGTCGATGCCGGCACCGGCCCCGGCGACAATCCGATCCGGGTCGGCATCATCTACCGCGCAGATCGCGTCGAGGCGATTGGCCGGCCGGCCACGCTCGAGGCCGGCCCCTTCGGCCCGCTCAGCCGCGCGCCGCTGGCCCAGGCCTTCCGCGCCGGCAACGGCCCGGCGTTCGTGGTGGTCGCCAACCATTTCAAGTCCAAGGGCTGCCGCGACGCCACCGGCGCCGACCTCGACCAGGGCGACGGCCAGGCCTGCTTCAACGCCACCCGTCGCGCATCGGGCACGGCGCTGCGCGCCTGGCTTGCCGGCGACCCGACCGGCAGCGGCAGCGACCTGGTCGCGGTGCTGGGCGACCTCAACGCTTATGCCATGGAAGATCCCGTGCGCGGCTTCATCGATGCCGGCTGGCACGACGCCCTGGCCGCCGCCGATGGCGGACGGCCCTACACCTACGTCTACGACGCCCAGGCCGGCCGCCTCGACCACGCCCTGCTGAGCCCGGCCCTGGGCGGGCGCCTGCAGGATTCCGCCATCTGGCACAGCAATGCCGATGAAGCCGCGAACGTCGTCGATCCGGCGGTCAACGGCGGCGAAACCAGCACTGCGCCCTGGCGCGCCTCCGACCATGACCCGGTGATCGTGGGGCTGCGGCTGCGTACGCGATAGACCGCGGGCTTCGGCTGCGGACGCTGTGGATCCTTGGGCTTCGGTTGCGGACGTGGCAGGGCGGACACTGGCGGTCGCCGCTACAGATACTCCTACAAGAGCCACCCCGCCACTGTAGGAGCAGCTATAGCTGCGACCACCGTCCGCGGACAGCGGGGCGACTATCATTGGCGCCATGAGCCAGCACCTGCCATTTCCCGAAGCCTCCGGCGGCCTGACGCTCGCCGGCCCAGCCGGCGCGCTCGAGGTCGCCGTCGACCTGCCTGACGACGATGTCGCCCGCTCGGCCGTGACCGCCGTGATCTGCCACCCGCTGCCCACCGAGGGCGGCACCATGCACAACAAGGTGGTGACCATGGCCGCGCGCGCGCTGCGCGAGCTGGGCGTGGCCACGGTGCGCTTCAACTTCCGCGGCACCGGTGCCTCTGAGGGCGAATTCGACAAGGGCGACGGCGAGCGCGGCGACCTGCGCGCGGTGGCCGAATGGGTGCGCGCGACGCGCCCCGGCGACCAGCTCTGGCTGGCCGGCTTCAGCTTCGGCGCCTACGTCAGCCTGGCGATGGCGGCGGAGCTGCAGCCCTCGATGCTGATCTCGATCGCGCCGCCGGCCGGTCGCTGGGCCTTCGACAGCATCGCCACCCCGACGATGCCGTGGCTGGTGGTCCAGGGCGAGGCCGATGAAATCGTTGACCCGCAGGCCGTCTTCGACTGGCTCGACCGCCTCAAGGCCGAGCCGGAGCTGGTGCGGATGCCCGACACCAGCCATTTCTTCCACCGCAAGCTCATCGACCTGCGCGGCGCGATCAAGAGCGGCGCGCGACGCCACCTGCCGGCAGCCAATGGCTGAAGCAGCGGACGCGGCGCGTCCGTCGCAGGCCTACCGCGAGGGCGTGGCGCGCGGCGACTGGGACGACGATCCCGCCCAGCACGCGCCGCTGGCCGCGCTCGATCGCGTGCATGAGGCCGTGGTCGGCACGCCGCGCCGCGGCTGGCTCGCGCGCACCTTCGGCGGCGGCGAGCCTGCGCCGCAGGGCCTGTACCTGTGGGGCGGCGTCGGCCGCGGCAAGACCTTCATGGTCGACCTGTTCTACGCCGGGCTGCCGCTGCCGGTGGCCAAGCTCGATGCCGGCGGCAGCGGCGGCAACGGCAAGCGCCGCACCCACTTCCACCGCTTCATGCGCGTGGTCCACGAGCGCCTGCGCGAACATGCCGGCGAACGCGACCCGCTGGCGGCGATCGTGGCCGAATGGCGGCGTTCGCTGCGCGTGCTGGTGCTGGACGAGTTCTTCGTCAGCGACATCGGCGACGCCATGCTGCTGGCGCGGGTGCTGGATCGCATGTTCGCCGAGGGCATCGTGCTGGTGACGACCTCCAACATCGCACCGTCCGGCCTGTACGCCGACGGCCTGCAGCGCGCGCGCTTCCTGCCGGCAATCGACCTGCTGGAGCGGCACTGCCAGGTCGTCGAGATCATCAGCGACACCGACTATCGGCTGCGCGAACTGACGCGGTCGCCGGTCTACCGCGCGCCGCTGGATGCCGGGTCCGACGCCTGGCTGGACGCGCGCTGGCATGCGCTTGGCGGCGACGACGCGCATCGCGAAGGGTCGATCGAGCTCGACGGCCGGCGCATCCCCACCCGTGCGCGCTGCCCGGGCATGGCCTGGTTCGACTTCGAGGCGCTGTGCGAAGGCCCGCGCGCGGCCTCGGACTACATCGGGATCGCGAGCGAATTCCACACCGTCCTGCTGGGCAGGGTGCCGGTGATGGACGCCACGCGCGACGACGCCGCGCGCCGCTTCGTCACCTTCATCGACGAAGCCTACGACCGCAACGTCAAGCTGGTCTGCACCGCCGCGGCCGCGCCGCACGCGCTGTATGCCGGCGAGCGCCTGGGCGGTGCCTTCGAGCGCACCGCTTCGCGGTTGATGGAGATGCAGTCGACCGATTACCTGGCGCGACACCACCGCTGACGGCCGGCCGCTCCAGGAAGCGGCGGAATGTCCGACGGCACGTTCCGCCCGCCGTCGCAGGAGGTCGACCACGAAATATAGCGTTGACCGATGCCGGCAACCACATTATGTTGTGGCCGTCGGTTCCCGCGCCGCAGGGCTCGGGATGAAAAGGGAAGCCGGTCGAAAACCGGCACTGCCCCGCAGCGGTAGGTGGAAACGAGGTCGCACTCGCACTGGAACGGTGGTTCCGGGAAGCGGTGACCGAGGCGTGGAGCCAAAGGCTCCCGGATCCACGAGTCCGAAGACCTGCCGACAGCCGCGCGCATGCACATCGCGCGGTGCCGGCTGCGGAATCTCCGGGGGGAGATGGCTGGTGAAGCGCGCATGCGCCCGCGATCCGTCGTCCGGATCCGGAGCGCGTCCGTTGCGACGCCGCTAGTCCATCCCGTGATGACGCCGCCCGCCTCCTGCCGCGGGACAGGTGGCCGTGCGTCCCTCATCCAGGAACACACATGGACAAGCACGACGGCATCGCCGCCGACCCGGCTCCAGCCCCAGCTGCCTTCGCCGCGGAAGGCCCCGCCGACCGCGTCGCCACATGGATCACCAAGGAGGCGGGCAACCGCCGGACTCCCTACGACCGCACCCGCCTGGAGCGCGCCATCGACCGCGTGCATGCCGAATTCCCGCAGCTCGACGCCGCCGACTACAAGCGCAGCGTGTCCGGCTTCGTCGAGCGCAAGGACGCGGTCAACGCAGACGACCTGGTCGATCACCTGATCCGCGAGGCCGAGGCGCGCGTGGACGTGGCGGCGCCGGAGTGGGAGATGTTCGCCGCGCGGCTGTACCTGCACCGCCTGTACAAGCGCGCCGGCCGCAACCGTTTCTACGACGTCGAGCAGAAGTACGGCTCCTACGTGGGCCTGCAGGAAAGCCTGGCCGACCGCACCGTGTATTCCAACGACATCCTGCGCGCCTATTCCAAAGAAGAGCTGCAGGAAGCCGGCAGGATGATCGACCCCGGGCGCGACCTGTTGTTCAACTACAACGGCCTGTACCTGCTGGCCACCCGCTACCTCGCCACCGACACTTCGCGCGAGGTCTACGAGCTTCCGCAGGAGCGCTGGCTGACGATCGCGCTGTACCTGATGCAGGACGAGGCCGGCACCGGCAAGGGCGGGCGCGAACGGCGCATGCAGCTGGTCGGCGAGGCCTACTGGGCGCTGTCGAACCTCTACATGACGGTCGCCACGCCGACCCTGCAGAACGCCGGCAAGACCGGCGGCCAGCTGTCCTCGTGTTTCATCGACACCGTCGGCGACTCGCTGCAGGGCATCTACGACTCCAACACCGATATCGCGCGCGTGTCCAAGGGCGGCGGCGGCGTGGGCGCGTACATGGGCTACGTGCGTGCGTCGGGTTCGGCGATCCGGGGCGTGCCGAATTCTTCCGGCGGCGTGGTGCCGTGGATCAAGCAGCTCAACAACACCGCGGTGTCGGTCGACCAGCTCGGCCAGCGCAAGGGCGCGGTGGCCGTGTACCTGGACGTCTGGCACCGCGACATCGAGGCCTTCCTCGACCTGCGCCTCAACAACGGCGACCAGCGCCTGCGCGCGCACGACGTGTTCACGTCCGTCTGCATCCCCGACATCTTCATGGAGGCGGTCGAGCGCCGCGGCGACTGGTACCTGTTCGACCCGCACGAGGTGCACCGCATCAAGGGCTGGTATCTGCAGGACTTCTTCGACGAGAAGAAAGGCGAGGGCACCTTCCGGGCGAAGTACGAGGAGGTCGTCGCCGACGAACGCATCGCGCGCAAGACGATCAAGGCCATCGACATCTTCAAACGGCTGATGGTCAGCCAGCTCGAGACCGGCAACCCCTTCATGTTCTACCGCGACGAGGTCAACCGGAAGAACCCGAACAAGCACGCCGGCATGGTGTATTCGTCCAACCTCTGCACCGAGATCCTGCAGAACATGAGCCCGACGCGGCTGATGCAGGAGATCATCAGCGGCAACCAGATCGTGACGACGAAGCAGGCCGGAGACTTCGTGGTCTGCAACCTGTCGTCCGTGAACCTGGGCCGCGCGATCGTGCCCCAGGGCGGCCAGGGCGACCTGATCACCGACGTGCTGGAACGGCTGATCCCGATCCAGGTGCGCATGCTCGACAACGTCATCGACCTGAACCTGCTGCCGGTGCCGCAGGCCACGATCACCAACCGCAAGTACCGGGCCATCGGCCTGGGCACTTTCGGCTGGCACCACCTGCTGGCGCAGAAGGGCCTCGACTGGAACTCGGTCGACGCCGAGGACTACAGCGACACGTTGTACGAGCGCATCAACTTCCTGACCGTGCAGGCGAGCATGGCGCTGGCGAAGGAGAAGGGCGCCTACCCCGTGTTCGAGGGCAGCGACTGGCACAACGGCGCCTACTTCCGCGACCGTGACTACAGCAGCCCGCAGTGGCTGGAGCTGGCCGCTCAGGTGGCGGTGAACGGCGTCCGCAACGGCTGGCTGATGGCCGTGGCGCCCAACATGTCCACCGCGCAGATCGCCGGCAGCACCGCGTCGATCGACCCGGTCTACTCCGCGTTCTACTACGAGGAAAAGAAGGACTACCGCCGCCCGGTGGCCGCGCCCGGGCTGTCGCTGGAGACCTGGCCCTACTACGAGAAGGGCGCCTACCGGGTCGACCAGTTCGCAAGCGTGCGCCAGAACGCGCGCCGCCAGCGCCACGTCGACCAGTCGATCAGCTTCAACTTCTACGTGCCCAGCACCATCCGCGCCGGCACCCTGCTGGAGCTGCACATGAGCGCGTGGCGCGAAGGCATGAAGACGACGTACTACGTGCGCTCGAACGACATCGACATCGCCGAGTGCGAATGGTGTTCGAGCTGATCCCGTGGGAGCGGCTACAGCCGCGATACCACCCTCGTCGCAGCGTCCGATCGCGGCTATAGCCGCTCCCACACACAGGGAACCACCATGTCCGCCACCGCACCGACCACGTCCACGCCGCTCGACCGCATCCGGATCCTCGAGCCGCGCCATCCCAACCGCTCCACCGGGATCATCAACGGCCGCACCAGCGGCATCCTCAACTGGAACGACATTCCGTATCCGTCGTTCTACCGCGCCTACAAGGAGCTCTCGACCAACTTCTGGATCCCGGACGAGGTCGACATGAAGGCCGACGCCAGGCAGTACGGCGAGCTCTCGGCGCGCGAAAAGAACGCCTACGATTCGATCATCGGGCTGCTGGCGACGCTGGACTCGCCACAGACGCGCTTCATCTACAACGTCGCCGAATACATCACCGATCCGGCGGCGCACGCCAACGCCGCGATCATCGGCCAGCAGGAAGTGATCCACAACGAGAGCTACAGCTACGTGCTCGCCTCGATCACCGACCTGGCCAACCAGAATCGTGTGTTCGAGATCGCGCGCACGCACCCGACGATCCAGAAGCGCAATGCGCCGATCATGGGGTCCTACGACGACTTCATGCGCGAGAAGACCGCCGAGACCCTGCTGCGTTCGCTGATCCAGTCCTCGATCCTCGAGGGCATCAACTTCTATTCCGGCTTCGCCTACTTCTACAACCTGGTGCGCCAGAACCGGATGACCGGCACCGGCAAGATCATCAGCTTCATCAACCGCGACGAACTGGCGCATACCAAGTTCATCAGCGAGCTGATCCGCGCCATCGTCGGCGAGAACCCGGAGCTGCAGACCGACGAGCTGACCGCCTACGTGCACAGCGCCTTCGAGCACGCCATCGAGCTGGAAGTGCAGTGGACCGGCGAGGTGCTGGACGGCATCGACGGCATCGACGTCGACGAGATGGTCCGCTACGTGAAGTACCGCGCCAACAAGATGGCCGGAATGCTGGGCATCGAGAAGCTGTACTCGGACGCCACCGAGAACGTGATGCCGTGGATCAAGGCCTATGCCGACAACTTCACCGAGACCAAGACCGACTTCTTCGAGATGCGCAATGCCAGCTACAAGAAGACCAACGTCGACAATGGTTTCGACGATCTTTGAACCTGGACTGTGGGAGCAGCTATAGCTGCGATCGCGGCCATGGCCGCTCTTACCATTGGAGCATGGGCATGCGCATCCTGATCGCCTACGCATCGCTGAGCGGCAACACCCGCGACCTCGCGCGCACGGTAGGGGCGCGCTGCGAAGCGCTGGGCCACGCGGTGACCTGGGTCGAGACCGACATCCGGTCGCTGGCCGAGGCCGCAACAGACCCCCACCACGACCTCTACCTTCTCGGCGCCTGGACCGACAACGCCGGGCGTACGCCGCCGGAGATGAAGCGCTTCATCTCCGGGCTGGTCGAGGCCGTGGGCAAGCCTGAGCGGCTGGCCGTGTTCGGTACCGGCGAAACGCAATGGGGCGAGGAGTACTACTGCGGCGCGCTGCGGCGCATGGCTGCGTTCTTCGACAGCCGCTTCCCGCGCCTGGAGATCGAACAGATGCCGCATGGCGAGCGCGACGCGCAGCGGATCACGCATTGGATCGACGAGGTCCTGGCGACCGCCGCGAGCCCCGGCGGCAGCATTGGATGCCGAGCCGCGGAAGCGGACCGGCCCCGGCACATGGCACACGCACCGACCTCGACACCGACATCTACAGGGCCACCCCACATGCAAACGCTCGACGCCTCATCGCCTGAGGATTTCCACGCCGCCATCGCCGCCCACCCGCGGCTGCTGGTCGACTTCAACAAGGACAACTGCCCCGGCTGCCGGATGCTGGACATGTCGCTGCGGAAGTTCGCTGCCGATCCCGCCGCCGAGGGCCTGGTCCTGATGAAGGTGAAGCTGGAAGCCGTCGGCGACGGGTTCTTCCGCGACCTCGGCCTGCGCCAGACGCCAACGCTGTCGCTGTTCCGCGACGGCGAAGAGGCCGCGCGCCTGCCCGGCTTCCAGGCCCCGGCACAGGTCGCGCACGCGGTCGCACTGCACTTCGGCCGGGCCCCGGCGTGACACGCCCCGCCGCGGATGCACCCACCGAGGCGCGCCTGCTGGAAATGGTCTTCCCCGACCACACCAACCACCTCGGCACCCTGTTCGGCGGCACCGCGCTGGCCTGGATGGACAAGGCCGCCTTCATCGCCGCCTCGCGCTATGCCCGGCGCACGGTGGTCACCGCGCGCTCGGAGCAGGTCGATTTCAAGTTGCCGATCCGCCAGGGCCAGCTGGTGGAGACGATCGCACGCGTGGTCGAAGTGGGCCGCACCTCGATGCAGGTCGAGGTGGAGCTGGTCGCCGAGGACCTGCTCAGCGGCGACCGCGAGCTGTGCACCCGCGGCCGCTTCGTGATGATCGCGCTGGATTCGCGCGGCCGTCCGGTGGCGGTCGCGCCGCTGCCCGCCTGAGCCGTGGGCCGGGCCGCGAACGTGGCGGCCGCTCCGGAGCGGTTGCGGCCTCAACCCTCGTGTAGAAGCAGCTATGGCTGCGACCCGGCTACCCGCACAGTCGGTCGCAGCTGTAGCTGCTCCTACAGGGGAGCAGCGGAGTAAGCTCGCTTGATCACCTTCGGGAGAGTCACGTCATGCCGCACGCCATGCGCAAGCACGCGCAGTACGTTCCTGCCTTCGCCACCCTGACCCTCGCCTTGGCCCTTGCCGCGCCACCGCTGCTGGCGCAGGACGCCCAGCGCGCCGAAGTCGCCGCAGCGGCGCAGTCGCTGCAGCAGAAGGTCGTGGACTGGCGTCGCGACCTCCACCAGAACCCTGAACTCGGCAACCGCGAGACGCGCACCGCGGCACTGGTCGCGGAGCACCTGCGCGAACTCGGCCTCGAGCCGGAAACCGGCATCGCCACCACCGGCGTTACCGCGGTGCTCAAGGGCGGCAGGCCCGGGCCGCGGATCGCGCTGCGCGCCGACATGGACGCGCTGCCGGTGACGGAAGCCACCGGCCTGCCGTTCGCATCGAAGGCGACGACGACCTTCAACGGCCAGACCGTGGGCGTGATGCATGCCTGCGGCCACGATGCCCACACCAGCGTGCTGATGGGCGTGGCCGAAGCGCTGGTGGCGATGCGCGACGAACTGCCGGGCGAAGTGCTCTTCATCTTCCAGCCGGCCGAGGAAGGCCCGCCGGACGGCGAGGAGGGCGGCGCCGAGGAGATGCTGGCCCAGGGGATTTTCCGCGACTTCAAGCCCGAGGCGGTGTTCGGCCTGCACGTGTTCTCGACCCTCAACGCCGGCGAGATCGGCGTGCGCAGCGGGCCGACGATGGCGGCATCCGACCGTTTCAACATCGTGGTCAAGGGCCGGCAGACGCATGGCTCGCGCCCCTGGGGTGGCGTCGACCCGATCGTGGCCGCGGCCGACATCATCGGCACCGCGCAGACCGTGGTCAGCCGCCGCCAGGACATCTCCAGGCAGCCGGTGGTGCTGAGCTTCGGCGCGATCCACGGCGGCGTGCGCTTCAACATCATTCCCGACCAGGTGGAGCTGGTGGGCACCATCCGCAGCTTCGACGACGGCATGCGCGAGGCGGTGTTCGCCGACCTGGCCAACGTCGCCGAAAAGGTCGCGGCCGCGCACGGCGCCACGGTCGAGGCCAAGGTGCCTGACACCGCCGGCACCCCGGTCACCGCCAACGACCCGGCGCTGACCGCGCGCATGCGGCCCAGCCTCGAGAAGGTGGCGGGCGAGGGCAAGCTCATCGACATGCCGCTGAACATGGGCGCCGAGGATTTCTCGTACTACGCGCGCGAGGTGCCGGCGGTGTTCTTCTTCGTCGGGGCCACGCCCGCGGGGCAGGACCCGGCGACGGCACCAAGCAACCATTCGCCGGAGTTCTTCCTCGACGAGTCCGCGCTCGATGTCGGCCTGCGCGCGATGCTGCAGCTGACCCTGGACTACCTGCACGGCGAATGATCGCCAGCACGACAAAGACCCGCGCCGCCACCGTTCCCGCGGTCGCGGCCATGGCCGCGACCGCCGCGACGGCGGCCCCGGTCACGGGTGAAACAGCGGCCGTTGCCTGCAGGCGATAATGCCGCCATGACCAGCGAACTCCCCCTCGGCCGCGAGGTTGCCTACCCGCGCGCCTACGACCCGGCCCTGCTGTTTCCGATCGCGCGCGACCAGGGGCGCGACGCGCTCGGCATCGCCGCCGGGGCCCTGCCCTTCAGCGGCCACGACCGCTGGCACGCCTATGAACTTTCCTGGCTGGACACGCGCGGCAAGCCGGCCGTGGCCACCGCCACCTTCCTGGTGCCCGCGGACTCGCCGCGGCTGATCGAGTCGAAGTCGCTCAAGCTCTATCTCAACTCGTTCAACTCCACGCGCTTCGCCGACCTTGACGAAGTCCAGGCCCGGATCAGCGCCGATCTGTCGGCCGCGGCGGGCGCCACCGTCATGGTCGAGTTCGGGCTGCCACCGGTGGATGCCGGCGCAGGCAGGAACGCGCAGGCGGCGGCATCCGGGACCGGGCGGGACGCGCCGACGCCGGCATCGATCGATGACATCGAGATCGACTGCGACGAATACGATGCCCCCAACCCCGCGCTGCTGGCGGCCGACGCCGGCGAGATGGCGGACGAGGTGCTGCACTCGGCACTGCTGAAATCCAACTGCCCGGTCACCGGCCAGCCGGACTGGGCCAGCCTGCGCCTGGCCTACCGCGGCCCGCGCATCGACCGCGCCGGGCTGCTGCGCTACCTGGTGTCGTTCCGCGAGCACGCCGGCTTCCACGAACAGTGCGTGGAGCAGGTCTTCGTCGACGTCATGGCGCGCTGCCGGCCGGAAGCGCTGTCCGTGGAGGCGCGCTACACGCGTCGCGGCGGGCTCGACATCAACCCCTGGCGGGCCACGCCGGGAATGCCGCAGCCCGCGGCCGGGCGCGACCCGAGGCAGTAAGCGGCCCGCGACAGCGCGGGACCTCCACGCCGGCACGATGTTTCCTTAACAGGCGGCCGGTGTATATCTGTCGACGCTTCACGCGGCGCAGGAGGCCCGAATGAACAATCCCCAGAACCCGAACGACCCCGGCTCGCTGTCGCTCAAACCCGGCGCCAACGCGTCCGGAACGCCGGCAAAAAGCGGCACCGGCAAGCCGGATTTCAGCAACGTCCGCAGCGGCGTCAGCAGCACCGAGGCCCCGGCGGAGGGCCGCCCCGACTTCAGCAACGTGCGGTCTTCGGTCAGCTCGACCGAGGACGTCATCGGCGACACGCAGTACACCGTGCAGAAGGGCGACACCCTTTCCCACATCGCCAGGGCCCAGTACGGCAAGGCCAGCGAGTGGCGGCGCATCTTCGATGCCAACCGCGACCAGCTGGACGATCCCGACCGGATCCAGCCCGGCCAGACGCTGAAGATCCCGGCCGCGGCCCGCGAAGACGACGGCACCACGACCAGCCCCCACGGAGACAAACAATGACCCGACACCTGATGACCACCGCGCTGGCCGCGGCACTGCTGGGCAGCCTGGCCCTGGCCGGCTGCAAGAAGGACGAGCCCGTGGCGCCGCCACCTCCGATGTCCACGCCCGCCCCCGCCGCCACCCCGGCCGCGGCGCCCGCACCGCGGGTGAGCGTGACCTCGGTCGATCTCGGCACCGAGATCGACGGCGCCAACCGCATCGCCAGCCCGACGACCACCTTCACCCCCACCGACACCATCCATGCCTCGGTGGCCACGACCTCGTCGGACCCTTCGGTGCCGCAGAACGGCCAGCTGACCGCGCGCTGGACCTATGAGGGCGACCAGCTGGTGGACGAGACCAGCCGTGACTTCAGTTTCACCGGCACCGGCCAGTCCGCCTTCAAGATCAGCAAGCCCGACGGCTGGCCGACGGGCAACTATCGCGTCGAGATCCTGCACGACGGCGAAGTCGTGCAGACGCGGGACTTCGAGATCCGCTGAGCCCCTGGGCGGCCACGGGGCGCGGCCTTCCGGGGCCGCGCCTTTTTCGTGCCGCCGGCGGGACCCGGCCCGGCCCGCCGCGCGACGCGACGCCTTTGCCCGGACCGTCGCGAAGCGCGACAATGACCGTCCGAATTCGCCGCGCGCGCTCCGCAGCGCGGCCTCCCTGGAGGAACCCGATGGCAGACTTCACCCCGGCCGTGCCCGCAGGCGGCAGCCCGATCACCAAGACCGCAAAGGGACTCAGCGTCCCCGACCGCCCGATCATCCCCTTCATCGAGGGTGACGGCACCGGGCCGGACATCTGGAACGCCAGCGTGCGCGTGCTCGATGCCGCGGTCGAAAAGGCCTACGGCGGCAAGCGCAAGCTCGAGTGGATGGAAGTCCTGGCCGGCGAGAAGGCCTTCAACCAGACCGGCGAATGGCTGCCGGAGTCCTCGGTCGAAGCCTGCCGCGAGTACCTGGTGAGCATCAAGGGCCCGCTGACCACGCCGGTCGGCGGCGGCATCCGCTCGCTCAACGTCGCCCTGCGCCAGATGCTCGACCTCTACGTCTGCCTGCGCCCGGTGCGCTGGTTCGAGGGCGTGCCCTCGCCGGTGAAGAAGCCGGGCGACGTCGACATGGTGATCTTCCGCGAGAACACCGAGGACATCTACGCCGGCATCGAGTTCGAGCCCGGCAGCGCCGACGCGCAGAAGATGCTCGACTTCCTGCAGAAGGAATTCCCGAAGGGCTTCGACAAGATCCGCTTCGGCACCGCCGACAAGGCCAAGGCCTGGAACGACCAGCTGTCCGCGGTCGGCCAGCCGGCCACCGACACCTCGGTCAACGTCGGCATCGGCATCAAGCCGGTCAGCTGGCAGGGCACCGAGCGCCTGGTGAAGTCGGCGATCGAGTACGCGATCGCCAACGGCCGCAAGTCGGTGACCCTGGTGCACAAGGGCAACATCATGAAGTTCACCGAGGGCGCGTTCCGCGACTTCGGCTACAGGGTCGCGCGCGAGCAGTTCGGCGCGGTCGAGCTTGACGGTGGCCCCTGGCACGTCATTCCCGAGGGCAAGCCGGGCGCCGGCATCATCATCAAGGACGCCATCGCCGACGCCTTCCTGCAGCAGATCCTGCTGCGTCCGCGCGAGTACGACGTGTCGGCCACGCTGAACCTCAACGGCGACTACCTGTCCGACGCCCTGGCGGCGCAGGTTGGCGGCATCGGCATCGCGCCGGGTGCGAACATCAACTACGTGACCGGGCATGCGGTGTTCGAGGCCACGCACGGCACGGCGCCGAAGTACGCCGGCCTGGACAAGGTGAACCCGGGTTCGGTGATCCTGTCGGGCGAGATGATGCTGCGCTACATGGGCTGGACCGAAGCCGCGGACGCGATCATCAAGGCGATGGACGGTGCGATCGGCTCCAAGCGCGTCACCTATGACTTCGCGCGCCTGATGGACGGTGCCACCGAAGTGAAGTGCAGCGAGTTCGCGGACGAGATCATCAAGCACCTCTGACGACACTTCGCCACACGCTCCATTGTTCTCCCGCAATGCCCGCGACGCCCGTCGCGGGCATTGCCCGTTTCGGGGCCTGGATTTTTTGGCGATGTGTAGCGCGGCGTGGCGGTGGGGTATCCCGTGCGCAGGTCGGCTTCGCCGCCCTTGAATGCGCTCGGGATACCCCACCACCCCACCGCCTCCTATCGCCGGCGCGAGGTTGGGGGTGCCGCTTCGATGCGAAACGCCGTATGTGGTGGCCTACCGCGCGCGATCCACAGGTCGTCCTGCTTGCCAGGCTGATCCGCGGCGGAGGGTGGGTGGGGTCGCAGTGCGCATTCAAGGGCGGCGCAGCCGACCTGCGCACGGAGTGCCCCACCCACCCTCCGCCCTCGCGAAACCCTCCCAGGCGCCTACGGAGCGCGCGCACACCCACGGAGGAGGCGAAAGGACCGTCGTGGGGCCACACTCGGGCCATGGCCTCTTCAACAAGCGATCCGCTGGTGCCGCGCGCGGCCGCGCTGGTGCTGGATGCGTTCGAGGATTACGACGCGCGCTTCGGCGACCTGACGCGGCGGGCGCGGCGGCGCTTCATCCGTCGCGACTGGCGCGGAGCGCAGGCGGACGCACTGGCGCGCATCGAGCTGCAGGACGACTTTCTTCCAGAGGCGCTGGGGCGGTTCGAGGCGCTGGTGGGCGAGCGCATGCGCTCGCGGCCGTTCTGGGCGGCGGTGCGCGGGGCGTACGAGGCGCTGACGGAGGGCCGCAGTGACGCCGCGATGGCGCGCACGCTGTTCAATTCGATGTCGCGCCGGTTCTTCCTCACCGAAGGCGTCGCGCAGGCGCTGGAGTTCCACCAGCCGGGCGACGGCGCTGCCGGCGACCCGGCCTGTCCCGGCGAGCTGCATTCGCTGCCCGACGGCGCGGATGCCTGCGAGCGCTGGCAGAAGGCGCTGCGCGCGCGGGGCTTTCCACATCGCGATATCGACGCCGACGCCCGCGCCATCGCGGATGCCGTGGCCTCGCGCCTGCCGCTCCACGCCGCGAACGTTGCCGACGACGACGCGCGCCGCCCCGACGATGCGGGCCGCCGCGACGATCCCCGCGGCCCGGACATCGCCCTGCTGGACACCGTCTTCTACCGCGAGCGCCGTGCCTACCTCGTCGGCCGCGTCGAGGCCGCCGACGGGCCGCGGCCGCTGGTGGTGGCGCTGGTGAACGGGGCCGAAGGCGTGCGCGCCGATGCGGTCCTGGTAGAACGCGCGCAGGTCTCGATGCTGTTCGGCTACGCACGCAGCTGGTTCCACGCCGACCTGGCGCGCGTCGGCGATGCCGTCGCCTTCCTGCATGCGCTGCTGCCGGCCAAGCCGGTGTCGGAGCTGTACTCGGTGCTCGGCCGCGCCAAGCAGGGCAAGACCGAGCGCTATCGCGAGATCCGGCGCCACTTCGCCGCGCGGCCGGACGAGCAGCTGGTGCGCGCCGACGGCGTGCGCGGCATGGTCATGGCGGTGTTCACCCCACGCGACCTGCCGGTGGTGTTCAAGGTCATCCGCGACCGCTTCGCCGAGCCCAAGGACAGCGTGCGCGCCGACATCGAGGCCAAGTACCGGCTGGTCGCGCGCCGCGACCGCGTCGGCCGCCTGGTCGATGCACAGGAGTTCCGCCGCCTGCGCTTCCCGCGCGCGGCCTTCGCGCCGGACATGCTCGAGGAGCTGCTGACGCAGTGCGCCGAAACCGTCAGCGCCGAGCGCGACGTGGTGCTGCTGCGGCACTGCTACGCCGAGCGCCGGCTGCGGCCGCTGGACCTGTTCGCGCGCGAAATGCCGGAGGCCGAGGCGCGGCGGGCGGTGATCGACTACGGCCAGGCGATCACCGACCTGGCGCGCAGCGGCATCTTCCCCGGCGACCTGCTGCTGAAGAACTTCGGTGTCTCGCGCCACGGCCGCGCGCTGTTCTATGACTTCGACGAACTCTGCCTGCTGGAAGAGGTCAATTTCCGCGATGTGCCCGAAGTGCGCGAGGAAGACGAAACCCGGCCGCTGGAAGACTGGCTGTACGCGCGGCCGGACGACGTGTTCCCTGCGCTGTTCCCGAACTTCCTCGGGCTGCCGCCGCCGCTGCGGCAGGCCCTGCTCGAGGCGCATCCGGGGATTTTCGAGGCCGGCTGGTGGCGCGGCATCCAGGGGCAGCTGCGCGGCGGCGGTTATCTCGACGTGCCGCCGTATCCGCCATCGGCACGGCTGCCAGGCCCCGACCCCGGCGGAACAGCGACAGCGACAGCGCGTTCGGGCACAGCGCAGTGAGGCCGCGGCCGAAGCTGCCGGCAGCTGACCGCGGCCGAGGCACCGAGCGGGGGCGGCCTCCGGTACCGGCGCGGGCTGGACGACTTTGCGGGTAGGCTTGCAGCCCGGTCCACAGGAAACACCGCCATGATCCGACGCCTGCCTTTCGCCGTATTGCCGCTGATGCTCGCTGCCTGCGCCGGAGCACCCGCCGCGGGAGGCGATGCCGCCGCTCCTGCCGCCGTGCCGCCGCCTGCCACCGGGATGTCGATGCGCGCGCCCGACCCGCTGCTCGACCAGGCCCTGGCCGGCGCCTGGCGCTCGCCCGAAAACGTGGCCCGCGACCAGTACCGCCATCCGCGCGACACCCTGTCCTTCTTCGGCATCGAGACCGGCCAGACCGTGGTCGAGGTCACCCCCGGCGGCGGCTGGTACGCCGAGATCCTCGCGCCCTGGCTGCGCGCCGGCTACGTCGCCGCGGTCGTCGACCCCGCGGCCCTGCCCGAAGCCCGCCGCGACTACTCCGCGCGCTCCAGGGCCGGCCTGGAAGCGATGTTCGCCTCGGCCCCGGCGCAGTACGGCGATGCCCGCATCGTCGCCTACGATCCCGCGGCACCGGTGCTTGGCCCGGCGAATTCGGCCGACGCCGTGCTGACCTTCCGCAACGTGCACAACTGGCGCTCCTCGGGCCAGGCCGAGGGCATGTTCAAGGGCTTCTTCGACGTGCTCAAGCCGGGCGGCGTGCTGGGCGTGGTCGAACACCGCGCCGCCGGCGACGTGGCCGACGACGACAAGTCCGGCTACGTCGGCCAGGACCAGGTGATCGCGCTCGCGACCGCCGCCGGCTTCCGCCTCGATGAAGCCAGCGAGATCAACGCCAACCCGCGCGACACCCGCGACCATCCCAACGGCGTCTGGACCCTGCCGCCCGGCAACAACCACGACGCCGAGGACCGCCAGCAGTACCAGGCCATCGGCGAAAGCGACCGCATGACGCTGCGCTTCATCAAGCCCTGAGTGCTGGTCGCGTTCAACAAGCCGCACGGCGTGCTCTGCCAGTTCACCGACAGGAGCACGCCGCCGCGCCCGACCCTGGCCGGCTTCGGCCTGCCGCCCGGGGTGTATCCCGCCGGCAGGCTCGACCACGACAGCGAAGGCCTGCTGCTGCTGACCGATGACGGCGCGCTTGCCCACCGCATCACCGACCCGCGATACAGGCTCGCCAAGACCTATCTGGCGCAGGTCGAGGGTGAACCGGCACCGGAGCAGCTGGTCCGGCTGGCCGCCGGCGTCACGCTGCGCGACGGGCCGACGCGTCCGGCCCGCGCGCGCCTCGTGGATCCGGCGCCCGCACTGTGGCCACGCGATCCACCGGTGCGGGTCCGCCTGACCGTCGCCGACGCCTGGATCGAACTGGTCATCAGCGAAGGCCGCAACCGGCAGGTGCGGCGGATGACGGCGGCGGTCGGGCTGCCGACGCTGCGCCTGGTGCGGGTGGCGATCGGTGCCACGCGGCTTGATGGCCTCGCCCCCGGGCACTGGCGCGAACTCGGGCACGCCACCCCGTTTTCTTCCTGAACCGTTCAGCCGCAATCCGCTGCGCAAGCAGGCATTGCGATGGCCGCAACTCGGTTGCGGGATCTTTCTGCTACCGTCGGCGAAGGCGCGCGACATCCGTCGCGCGCAGCCGTGGAACAGCTTCATGAAGGCAAGCACGATCCATGGCCGGGTACTCGTCGTCGACGACCAGCCGGCCAACCTGCGCGTTGTGAGCGCACTCCTCGAACGCCAGGGATACCACGTGGCTGCCGCCGAAAGCGGCGAGGCGGCGCTCGCCGCCGCCGAGGAACAGCGGCCGGACCTGATGCTGCTCGACATGATGATGCCGGGCATGGACGGCTTCGGAGTAATGGAGGAAATCCGCATGCGCGCGCTGCTGCCACGGGTGCCGGTGGTCTTCCTGACCGCCGCCCAGGACCGCAGCCTGCTGTTGCGCGCCTTCGAGGCGGGGGCGGTCGATTACGTGGTCAAGCCCTTCATCCCCGAGGAGCTGCTGGCCCGGGTCAACGCGCACGTCGGCCTGAAGCTCGCGCGCGACCGTCTGGAGCAGGTGGCGCGCGAACGCCAGGAGCTGGTCAATCTGGTCGCCCATGACCTGAAGAATCCGCTCAGCAGCGTGGTCTTCGCCAGCGACATCCTGGCCTCGGGCACGCTGCGTCCCGAGCGCGTCCCGCGCTACTTGGAAGTGATCCGGGAAAGCGCCGAAGACGGCCTTGGCTACATCCGCCGCTACCTGGAAACCCAGGCCAGCGCCCGGGTGGCCACCAGCAACTCCGACGCCCGGGTGGGACTGGCCGAAGTGGTGGACTGGATCGTCCGCCGCTACGGCATGCAGCTGGAGGACAGCGGCTGTCGCCTGGTGGTGGGCGAAGTCGGACCTGCCGTGGTGGCGATGGATGCGCTGGTGCTGCGCCAGGTCGCGGGCAACCTGATCAGCAACGCGATGAAATACGCACCGGGGAGCGATGTCGACATCCACGTCGCTTCCGGCGTGACCGGGTTCTGGAAGCTGTGCGTTTCCGACCGCGGCCCGGGCGTCCCGAAGCACCGCCAGCGCGAGCTGTTCACCCCGTTCACGCGCCTGACGGACGATGACCCCGCGCGCGCCGGCTCATCCAGCGGACTGGGCCTGTCGCTGGCAAGGCAGATCGTCGCCAACGCCGGTGGCCAGCTGTGGTACGAGGACCGCGACGGCGGCGGCGCCTGCTTCGTGGTCGAACTGCCCGAGGCGCGGAGCGCGGTGGCTTCGCCCCGCTCCGCGGCGGCGAGCTCCCCGGCCTGACCTGGTCGACCGGGGCGGGTCCCTCCGGTTCTAGCGGTCGTCCTGCAGGGACGCTTCGCGCGACGTCGCGGCGTCGACTTCAACGCCCAGGTCGCCGGGCTCCAGCGCGTCCCTGATCTGCTGCGGACGCCGCATCGCGGCCTGCTCGGCGGCCTTGCGACGGTGCCGGAGCACGGCATAGGTCGCCGCGCCGATGCCGATCGCGGCCGCGGTCAGCGCCACCGGATGGCGACGGGCGACGATTCCGGCCGCACGCGCGCCGGTGCGCGCCGCGCCCAAAGCCACGCCGGCCTGGAGCCATTTGCCGGCGCCCTGCTGCACGCCGCTCAGCCAGGTGCCTGCATCGTGGGGAGCACCCTGGAGCCATTTGCCGGCACCGTCGGGCACGGCCTGGCGAAAGCCGTCGCCGAGGCGCCCGGCCAGGTCCATGGCCTTGTCGGGAATGGCGTTGCGGACGTCGCGGATGATGGTGCGCTTGCGCATGCGGATTTCCTCTGGATTGCACCGGCGCATGACGCCGGGACGGGAATGGATGACGGGACCGAGTCTGGCCCGTGCTTCGTGGTGCCGGCGTGATCCGGACCAAGCCGTTCAGCCACCGCGCGGTCGCGCACGATGGGTGGGCACGGCGTTCCAGGGATCCTCGGGCCAGGGGTGCCTCGGGTAGCGGCCTTTCATCTCGCGCCGCACCTCCGGCCAGGTCCGGTCCCAGAAGCTGCGAAGGTCGGACGTCACTTGCAGCGGCCGCCCGGCCGGCGACAGCAGGTGCAGCAGCAGCGGCACGCGACCGTCGGCGATGCGTGGCGTGTCCGGCAGGCCGAACAGTTCCTGCAGCTTGACCGCGAGCACCGGCGGCTGCGGCTGGCCGTCGCCATCGACGGCGTAGTCGATGGTCCGGGCCTGGCCCGATGGCACCGTGATGCGCAGCGGAGCCAGCGCGTCCATGCGCTGCTGCAGCGCCCAGCCGACGCGGACGCGGAGCGCGGCGGCAAGCGCATCGGCGTCGAGGGCGTCGAGTCTCGATTTGCCGGCGAAGGCGGGCAGCAACCAGTCGTCCAGGCTCGCGATCAGCGCGTCATCGGCGAGGTCGGGCAGCTCGAGCTCGGGCATCCAGGCGCGCAGGCCGGCGATGCGCGCGCGCCACTGGCGCAGGCCGTCGCTCCAGGGCAGCACGTCGAGCCCGAGCGCGCGCACGGCATCGGTCAGCGCCTGCGCGGCCGCGGCGGGATCGACGCGGCCGGCGGGGCGGCTGTCGAGGACGATGCCTGCGAAGCGGCGCACGCGTTCGCCGACCAGCGCGCGACGCGCGGCGTCCCAGCGGGTTTCGTCGCGCTGGCTGAAGCGCGCGCCGAAGTCGCGGCGCAGCGCGGCCTCGTCCACCGGTGCGGCGCGCAGCAGCAGGGCGTCGCCGCGGGCCTCGTAGCGCAGCTCGCTGGCCACCAGCCAGGGTTCGCCGATCAGCTCGCTGTCCTCCAGCAGGCGCGCCATGCGGCCGTTGGCGAGCTGGTAGCGGCGAAGGTCGCCGGGATGGCGGGCGGCGATGCGGTCGGGGAAGGCGTGCGCAAGCAGATCGCCGAGCGCGTGTGCGGGCGCGTCGACCACTGGCGACCCATCCAGCCGCAGGCGGCGGCGCCACTGGCGCGCGGAGGCGTCGATCGCGGCCAGCGCGGCGCGACTGGCATCGGCCGGGACGCGTCGCTCGCGAAACGCGGCCAGCGCGCGCCAGCGCGCGGCGACGGCGTCGCTGCGCGACCGCAGCGGATCGCGCGACTCGATCAGCGCGGCGAGATCGCATGCCAGCGCCCGCCCGCGGGCATCGCCCGTGGCCAGCAGCATCGCCGCCAGGCGCGGATGGGTGCCGAGCGCCAGCATGCGCCGCCCGCGCGCGGTGATTGCATCGCCTTCCAGTGCACCGAGCGCGCGCAGCAGGTCGCGCGCCGCGGCCAGCGCTCCCGCCGGCGGCGGATCGACGAAGCGCAGCTGGTCGCTGCCCCAGGCCGCCAGTTCAAGCGCCAGGCCGGCCAGCTCGACCTGGGCGATTTCCGGCCGCCGCTGCGGCTCCAGCCGCTGCGATTCGGGCCACAGTCGATACGTCCAGCCCGATGCCACGCGCCCCGCACGTCCCGCGCGCTGGTCGGCGGATGACTGCGCGATGCGGACCACGTCCAGGCGGCTGAAGCCGCTGTTGGGATCGTGCCGTGGCTCGCGCGCCAGGCCGCTGTCGATGACCACGCGCACGCCCGGCAGCGTCACGCTGGACTCGGCGACGTTGGTGGCCAGCACGATGCGCCGGCGGCCATCGGCGTCGGGACGCAGCAACCGGGATTGCTCCTCGACCGGCAGGTCGCCGTGCAGCGCGAGCACGTCGACCGCCGACCGCGCGCCACCGGTCCCTGCCGGATGCGCAGCGGCATCGCCGAGCGCATCCGCGAGCACCCGGGCCAGCCGCTCGATCTCCCGCCGCCCCGGCAGGAACACCAGCACGTCTCCCGGATGCCTGCCCAGCGCATGCTCGATCGCGCGCCGCGCCTGGTGCTCCAGCGCCTCGTCGCGACGCGCCGGGAAGTGCGCGACCTCGACCGGATGGCTGCGGCCCGCGCTCGACAGCCGCGGCGCATCCAGGAATCCGGCCAGGCGCTCGCCGTCGAGCGTCGCCGACATCACCACGATGCGCAGGTCCTCGCGCAGCCCGGCCTGCACGTCCAGCGCCAGCGCCAGCCCCAGGTCGGCGGCGAGATGGCGCTCGTGGAACTCGTCGAACAGCAGCGCACCGACGCCATCGAGCATCGGGTCGTCCTGCAGCATGCGGGTGAGGATGCCCTCGGTGACGACCTCGATGCGGGTCGCCGACGAGATCCGGCTTTCGAAGCGGATCCGGTAGCCGACGGTCCGGCCGACTTCCTCGCCGAGCGATGACGCCATGAAGCCAGCCGCCGCGCGCGCGGCCACCCGGCGCGGCTCCAGCATCAGGATGCGGCGGCCGGCAAGCCAGGGCGCGTCGAGCAGCGCCAGCGGCACCCGCGTGGTCTTGCCGGCACCGGGCGGCGCCTCGAGCACCAGGCGCGGATGCAACAGCAGCGCCTCGCGGATGGCCGGCAGCAGCGCGTCGATGGGAAATGTAGTGTCGTGCACGCGAGAAGAATAGAGCCTTCGGGCGCGGGGTCGGGGGGACGGGGACGGGGAAGGGGAAGGGGAAGGGCAGGCTTCTCGCGAAGGCGCGAAGACGCCAAGCCGGCGAATGGAAATCCGGACCCGGGGCGAGACCCGAAGCCGCGAACCCCCAATCCGCCGAAGCGCGTCGCTGTACGGGGGGCATGGACAGCGCACATGGATGTGCGCGGAAGGCGAATCAGCCATGGACGGCTGCTTCGCCGGTCCATGCCCCCCGTGCAGCGGCGTGCTCCCTCACGAAGCCCGCGCCCCGCCACCCACTACACCGCAACCCGCAACCCGCAACCCGCAACCCGCACCCAGAATGCCCGCCCCCTACAATGCCCTCATGCAACTCATCGACATCGGCGCCAACCTCACCCACGACAGCTTCGACCACGACCGCGACCAGGTCATGGCCCGCGCCCGCACTGCCGGCGTCGTGCAGATGGTCGTCACCGGCGCCAGCCGCGAACACTCCCCGATGGCACTCGAACTCGCACGCGCCCATCCCGGCGAGCTGTTCGCCACCGCCGGCGTGCATCCGCACCATGCCAGCGACTACACCGCCGAATGCGACGCCGAAATGCGCGCACTGCATGCGCATCCCGAAGTGGTGGCCGTCGGCGAAACCGGCCTCGACTACTTCCGCGACTTCTCCCCGCGACCCGCGCAGCGCAAGGCCTTCGAGCGCCAGCTCGAGATCGCCGCCGAGCTGTTCGCTTCGGGCCGCGGCAAGCCGCTGTTCCTGCACCAGCGCGACGCGCACGCCGACTTCATCGCGATCATGAAGGACTTCGAAGGCCGCATCGGTCACGCGGTCGTGCACTGCTTCACCGGCACCCGCGAAGAATTGTTCGACTGCATCGACCGCGACTGGCACATCGGCATCACCGGCTGGCTCTGCGACGAGCGCCGCGGCAAGCACCTGCGCGAAATCGTCGGCAACATCCCGGCCAACCGGCTGATGGTGGAAACCGACGCGCCCTACCTGCTGCCGCGCACGCTCAGGCCGATGCCGAAGGACCGCCGCAACGAACCGATGTTCCTGTCGCACATCGTCGAAGAGCTTGCGCGCGACCGCGGCGAAGACATCGCGCTGACCGCGGCCAATGCCACGGCCACCACCCGCGCATTCTTCCAGCTCCCCGCCCCGCCCCTGTAGGAGCAGCTACAGCTGCGACCCCACCGACCCGGAATCACGCGCGTCGGCGGGCGACACGTTGTTGCCGCCGCGCCTCGCAATCGCAGCTGTAGCTGCTCCCACGGGTTGGCGCAGTGGCGAAGGGACGCGATAGCGGCGAACCGCGCGTGATTACAGGCGGACCAACTCCACGCGGCGGTTCTTCGCGCGGCCCTCGTCGGTCGCGTTGTCCGCCACCGGCTGCGACTGGCCGTGGCCCTTCGCCTGCAGGCGCGCGGCCGCGATGCCCTCAGCGGCCAGCGCCGCCACCACGCTTTTCGCGCGTGCCTCGGACAGGCGCTGGTTATGTGCGGCATCGCCGGTGTCGTCGGTGTGGCCGTCGATCGACAGGCGCAGCGAAGGATCATCGCGCAGCAGCGCCAGCACCTGCCCGATCTGCGGCTTCGAGTCGGGAAGGATGTCGGCCTTGTCGACCGCGAAGTTGACCTGGATCGCGACCCGGCCGTCGGCGTCGAGCTGCTGCTTCAGCTCGGACGCCGGCAGCAGCGCCGCGGTCTGCACGAAGCCCTGGCGTTCGGCCACCACCCAGCCGGAGGAGAGGTAGTCCAGCGCCGCGTGCACCCAGACCTGGCGGCCGTCGGCAAGGTCCACCCGGTAGACGCGTGATTCGTAGTCGTCCCAGCTGAAGCCCGTGGCGTCGCTGTAGAAGCCCTTCAGCTCGCTGTCGTAGCGCTCCGACGCCTCCTTCGGAATCCGGCCTTCGAACACCAGCACGCCGCCGGCCTCGGCCATCATCGCCTCCAGGCTGCGGCGCACTTCGTGCATGGAGTTGGAGCGTTCCCCCGCCCTCACGTCCGCGGCGTAGGTCCGGCCCTCCACTTCTTCGAAGCCGGTGCCGGTCCAGAACGGGTACATGTCGAAGTCGCGCTGGCTGGGCCTGTTGCCATCGTCATAACCCGCCGGCAGCGACAGGTAGGGGAACGCGTCGCCCCAGTGAGCAGTGGCTTCGAACGGGCGCTCTTCCATCACCACCAGCGCAGCGCCGTGCGAATCCGTGGACAGCTGCATCCAGATGGTCCGGTCCGCCTGGCGGATGACGTGCACCGTGGTCGCGGTGTCGGCATCGAGGTTGACGCCTTCGATGAAGCCGCCGCCGATCTCGGCTTCAAGCTGCGGGCCGTAGTACAGATCGCGCCGCAGCGGACCCTCGAACACCTGCTTCGCGCCCGCCTGCGCGAACGCGGCCTCGAGGTTGCGGCGCAGCTCGAGCCGGGAGAACTCCTTGTCGCCGCGGTGATCGCGGGCGATGCCCAGCAGGCTGTTCCAGCTCGCGCCCTCCACCCAGTGCAGGCCGTCGCCGAGCCGGAACGGGAAGCGCGCGTGGCTGCGCTGGCCGGGCCGGTTGAGCGGACCGTAGCCGGAGGGCATGGAGAAGAACGGGAGTTCGCCCAGCGGCGCGCTGCTCAGCGGCACGCTTTCAATGTCGAAGGGCAGCAGTGCGATCGGGTTGCCTTGCTTGTCCTCGAGGCCGGTCCCGGTTCCGGGCGCATCGGCGGCGCCGGCATCAAGCGCATCGGTCGCATCGGGCAGCGCTACTCCAGCTGCGGCGTCATCGGCGGGCGGCGGCGCGGCATCGTCGGCAGCTGCGGCACCGGCAGCGGTCGCGGCATCGCTGCCGGAATCAGGCGCGCCACCGCAGGCGGACAGCATGATCGCGAGCACGCACGCGGCGGCCAGGTTCCCTTTGCGCATTCCTCTTGCTCCAGTGGGGGCGGAAGGCGCGAGGTTACAACACGATGTGGCTCAGCTGCGCAGCCCGACCCCGCGCTTCAGCAGCCACAGGCCCAGCGCGCCCAGCACCACCACGAAGACCAGCATCAGCGCATACGCCACCCACAGCGGCACGTCGCCCTGCCCGAGCAGGCCATAGCGGAAGGCGTTGACCATGTAGAAGATCGGGTTGGCGTAGGTCGCCGCGCGCGCCCAGTCGGGCAGCAGCTGGATCGAATAGAACACGCCGCCCAGGTAGGTCAGCGGGGTGAGGATGAAGATCGGCACGATCGCGACGTCGTCGAACTTCTTCGCGAACACCGCGTTGACAAAGCCGGCCAGCGCGAAGATGGTCGCGCCCAGCAGCACCGTGCTCAGGGTCACCCACGGGTGCGGGATGCGCACGGTGGTGAACAGCATCGCGATGCAGAGCACGATCACGCCCACCATCAGCCCGCGCAGCACGGCACCGGCGACGTAGCCGCCGAGGATCACCCACGGCGGCATCGGGCTGACCAGCAGCTCCTCGACGTGGCGGCCGAACTTGGCGCCGAAGAAGCTCGACGAGATGTTGCCGTAGCTGTTCTGGATCACGCTCATCATCACCAGCCCCGGGACGATGAAGTCCATGTAGCTGATGCCGTCCATGGTCCCGATGCGGCTGCCGATCAGGCCGCCGAAGATCAGGAAGTACAGGGTCATGGTGATCGCCGGCGGCACCAGGGTCTGGCTCCAGATACGCAGGATGCGCATCACCTCGCGGCGGGCGATGGTGCCGAGCGCGACCAGGTCGGCGCGCAGGCCCTCTGGCGTGGCGCGGACGGCGGCGTCTGTCTTGGCGGGTGCGAGGCTCATGCCGCAGCTCCGGTGCCGGGCGACGCGGCGGTATCGCTGGTCATGCGCACGAACAGCTCCTCGAGGCGGTTGGACTTGTTGCGCATCGAGCGCACGCGGATGCCGGCCTCATCAAGCGTGGCGAACACGCGGTTGAGGTCCATCGAGCGCGGCATGTCGATGTCGAGCGTGTGTTCGTCCATCGCCGCCACCCGCGCGCCGTCGATCGCGGGCAGCTCGGCCGGCAGCTCGCCTTCGACGTCGAGCAGGAAGCCTTCGACATCGAGCTTGGACAGCAGCGTGCGCATCGGGCCGGATTCGACGATGCGGCCGTGGTCGATGATCGCCAGGTTGCGGCACAGGTTCTCCGCTTCCTCCAGGTAGTGCGTGGTGAGGATGATGGTGGTGCCGCTGGCGTTGATCTCGCGCAGCGACTGCCACATGCCGCGGCGGATCTCGATGTCGACGCCGGCGGTGGGCTCGTCGAGGATCAGGAGCCGCGGCGAGGTCATCATCGCGCGGGCGATCATCAGCCGCCGCTTCATGCCGCCCGACAGCGTGCGCGCCATCATCTGCGCCTTGGGCGACAGATGCGCGCGCTCGAGTTCGACCTTCGCGCGGACCAGGGCCTCGCGGCGCGGCACGCCGTAGAAGCCGGCGTAGTTGACCAGGATGTCGAGCGGCTGCTCGAACATGTTGAAGTTCAGCTCCTGCGGCACCAGCCCGACCAGGCGCATCGCGCGCGCGCGCTCGGCCTGCTGGTCGACGCCGAACACCCGCACCTCGCCCGAGGTCTTGTTGACCAGCGACGAGATGATGCCGATCAGGGTCGACTTGCCGGCGCCGTTGGGGCCCAGCAGCGCGTAGAAATCACCGGGCACGACCTCCAGCGAAACCCCCTTCAGGGCTTCGACGCGGTTGTCGTAGGTCTTGCGCAGGTCGCGCACCGACAGGGCGGCGGGCGGGGCGGCGTGACTCATCGTGACTCCTTGGCCGCGGGTGCATGCAGGGGGGCGGTATTATAGGGGCCCTGCGGGTCCCGGCCCGGAAACGGTCCATCCCAAGTGCCCGCCCAGTTCCCGCTCAAGCTCGTTTCCCGCCGCATGCTGGCGCCCACCGTGGCCCACCTGGTGCTCGCCCGCGACGACGGCCAGCCGCTGGACTACATCCCCGGGCAGTTCGTGCAGGTGCATTTCAGCTACGGCGACGGCACCGCGACCAAGCGCAGCTACTCGCTGGCCACCATCCACGACCACGCGATGGGCCCAGGGGAATGCGTGGAAATTGCCGTCAGCTACGTCGCCGGCGGTGCCGCCACGTCGCTGTTCGAAAACCTCGAGATCGGCGGCACGGTCCAGGCCAGCGGGCCGTTCGGTCGCTTCTGCCTGCAGCCCGCCGACGACAACCGCCGCTACCTGCTGGTCGGCACCGGCACCGGCGTCACCCCCTACCGCGCGATGCTGCCGCTGCTGGCGCAGGCGATGGCCAACCGCGGCGTTGAAGTGGTGCTGCTGTTCGGCGCCCGCACGCCGGACGAGCTGCTGTACGGCGACGAGTTCCGCGCCTTTGCCCAAGCGCACCCGGGGTTCCGCTTCGTGCCCTGCTTCTCGCGCGAACTGCCCGCGCCCGGCAGCGCGCAGGACCATCCCGACGTGCGCCACGGCTACGTGCAGCAGTTCCTGGGCGAGTTCGCGCCGCAGGCCGAAGGCGACATCGCCTACCTGTGCGGCAACCCGGACATGGTCGACGCCTGCTTCGAGGCGCTCAAGGACCACGGCCTGCCCGTTCCGCGCATCCGGCGCGAGAAGTACGTCAGCAGCAAATAGCGCGGGAGGGTGTCAAGCCTGCTTGACACGGCCCCTCCGGTCGCGGCATCCTCGTGTCAAGCAAACTTGACACGAGGCATCGCCGCCATGCACTCCATCCAACGTCGCTACCGCCGCGAGTTCTTTCCCGCCATGGCGGCCTATGTGGTCGTGCTGTTCCTGTCGATATACGCGCTGCGCGCGGTCGACGCGACGTGGGCGCGCGCCATCCTGGCGCTGCTGCCGGCCGTGCCGGTCGTGTTCGTGGCGCGCGCGGTGCTGCGCTTCGTGCGCGACAGCGACGAGATGCAGCGCAGGATCCAGCTCGAGTCCTTCGCCCAGGCATCGCTGGTGCTGACCCTGGGCAGCTTCGCGCTCGGCCTGCTGGTGCTGGCCGGGGTGCTGCACGTCAATGCGGGCCTGGCGCTGATCCTCGTCCTGCCGGCGTACTCCTTCCTGCACGGCGTCTTCGCCTGCGTCACCACGCGCCGCTACCGGTGAAGAGCCGGGTCCGCGAACTGCGCGAGGCGAGCGGCTGGTCACAGGCGCAGCTGGGCGAACGTCTGGACGTCTCAAGACAGACGGTGAACGCGATCGAGACCGGCAAGTACGATCCCAGCCTGCCGCTGGCCTTCCGCATCGCGCGCCTGTTCGGCTCGCCCATTGAATCCATCTTCCACCCCGAGGATCCCGCATGAGTACACGTGGAACCCCCATCGCCGCGCTGCTGGCCGTCGCGCTCGCGGCCGGCTGCACGGCGCAACCCGGCGACACGCCGGCCGACGGCCGCATGCGCCAGGGCGCGATCGGATTCGAATCCTGCTCGCTGAGCGCGGTTGGCGCCAAGGCGGTCGAGGCGCAGTGCGCCAGCTTCGCCGTGCCTGAGGACCACGACGTCGCCGACGGTCGCCGGATCGAGCTCGCAATCGCCTTCCTCCCGGCCACCGGCCAGGCCGAGCCCGACCCGGTGCTGATGATCGCCGGCGGCCCCGGGCAGTCGGCGCTGGAGTCGTTTCCGATGGCGGCGGCCGCCTTCGACGACGTGCGCCGCAGCCGCAACGTGGTCCTGGTGGATGCCCGCGGCACCGGCGGCTCGGCGCCGCTGCACTGCAAGGGCGACGAGGGCGAGAACGCCTTCGGCCCCGGGGAGGACATGTCGCAGGACGCCATGCGCGCCTTCGCCGAGCGCTGCCGCGACGCGCTGTCGCCCGACCACGACCTGCGCCGCTACGCGACCATGGACCACGTCCGCGACCTCGAGGCGGTGCGCGAGGCCCTGGGCGTGCCGCAGCTCAACCTGGTCGGCATCTCCTACGGCACGCGGGTGGCGCAGCAGTACGCCCGGGCCTACCCGGCCGCCACGCGCACGGTGCTGCTCGACGGCGTCGCGCCCAACAGCATGGTGCTGGGCCAGGAACACGCGCGGAACCTGGAGCAGGCGCTCGCCACGCAGTTCCAACGCTGCCGCGCCGAACCCGCCTGCGTCGACAACCTGGGCGACCCGTCGGCGCTGCTGCCCGTGGTGCGCTCGGCGCTGGAAGCGGGCGATCTTGCGCCCGTCGACTACCGCGACCCGGTGAGCGGCGAGTGGCTCGAGGAAGCCCCGGCCTTCGGCCACCTGGCGGCGCTGCTGCGGATGTTCTCCTACCAGCCCGCGGCCGCGGCGACCCTGCCGCTGCTGCTGCACGACGCGTCGCAGGGCCGCTACGCGCCGCTGCTGGCGCAGTCGCGGATGCTGGGCGCGTCCCTGGGCGATGCAATGGCCCACGGCATGCAGCTGTCGGTGATCTGCACCGAGGACGTCGGCGAAATGTCGCTCGATCCGGACGACGCGGGCAGCGTGCTCGGCAATGAAATGGTGTCGTTGCTGCAGGCGCAGTGCGCGGCCTGGCCGACCGCGCCGCGCGCGGAGGGCTTCCGCGAGCCGCTTACCGGCGACGTCCCGCTGCTCGCGATCAGCGGCGAATTCGACCCGGTCACCCCGCCGCGCTACGGCGACGAGGTGGTCGCGCACCTGGCGAACGCACGCCACCTGGTCGCGCCCGGACAGGGCCACAACGTGCTCGGCGCCGGCTGCATGCCGAAGCTGGTCGCCCAGTTCATCGAACGCGCCGACGCCGCCGGCATCGACGCCGGCTGCCTCGACCGCCTGGCCCCGGCGCCGCCGTTCGCCGGCTATTACGGATGGGAACCCTGAGATGATCGAAGTCCAAGACCTGCACAAGACCTTCAAGGCCAAGTCCGGCCCGGTGCACGCGGTGCGCGGCGTCAGCTTCGAGGCCCGCGACGGCGAGATCACCGGCCTGCTGGGCCCCAACGGCGCCGGCAAGACCACCACCCTGCGCATGCTGTACACGCTGATGTCGCCCGAGCGCGGCACGGTGCGCGTGGACGGCCTGGACGCGCAGCGCGACGCCACCGCCGTGCGCCGCAGCCTGGGCGTGCTGCCGGACGCCCGCGGCGTCTACAAGCGCCTGACCGCGCGCGAGAACATCACCTACTTCGGGCGCCTGTATGGCCTCGACGAAGCCACCATCGCCGCGCGCATCGACGATCTGGCGGTCAGGCTGGGCATGGAGGACTTCCTCGACCGCCGCACCGAGGGCTTTTCGCAGGGCCAGCGCACCAAGACCGCGATCGCGCGCGCGCTGGTGCACTCGCCGCGCAACGTGATCCTGGACGAGCCCACCAACGGCCTGGACGTGATGACCACCCGCGGCCTGCGCGCCTTCCTGCAGGAGCTGCGGGCGCAGGGCCACTGCGTGATCTTCAGCAGCCACATCATGCAGGAGGTGGCCGCGCTGTGCGATCGCATCGTGATCATCGCCCAGGGCGAAGTACGCGCCAAGGGCACCCCCGATGAGCTGCGCGCGCAGTCGGGCGAAGACAACCTCGAAGACGCCTTCGTCAAACTGATCGGCACCGAGGAGGGCCTGTCCGCATGAGCCTGTTCAAGAACACGGTGCTGACCGTCGCCCGCAAGGAGCTGCTGGACCTGTTCCGCGACCGGCGCACGGTCATGCTGGGCCTGCTGATGGGCCCGCTGCTGTTCCCGGTGCTGATCCTGGGCATGGGCTCGATGGCCGAGAAGCGCGCGCGTACCCAGCTGGAGTCGGTGCTGGACCTGCCGGTGATCGGCGCCGCGCACGCGCCCAACCTGGTCCGCCACCTGGGCACGCGCGACATCAATGCGATCGACCCGCCGGAGGACGCCGAGCTCGCGCTGCGCAACCAGGACCATGACGTGGTGCTGCGCATCCCCGAGGCGTTCCCCGAGCGCTGGCGCGAGAGCCGGATGGCGACCGTGGAGATCCTCTACGACTCCTCGCGCCAGGATTCGCGGATCCCGGTGGCGCGGGTGCGCGAGGCGCTCGCCCAGTACGGCAACCAGGTCGGTTCGCTGCGCATGGTCAGCCGCGGGATCAGTCCGGAGGCCACGATCGCGGTGATGGTGGCGCAGCGCGACGTGGCCACGCCGGAATCGCGGCGCGGCATGCTGCTCGCCTTCCTGCCCTACCTGCTGATCTTCAGCGCCTTCGTCGGCGGTGCGTACATGGTGATCGACGTCACCGCCGGCGAACGCGAGCGGCAGTCGCTGGAACCGCTGCTGGCCACGCCAAGCTCGCGCAGCGCGCTGATGAGCGGCAAGATCCTCGCCGCCTGCGCACTGGGCATGCTCAGCCAGTTGCTGATCCTGGTCGCGCTGGCGGTCAGCATGGCGCTGGCGCCCAAGGCGCTGCAGATGGTCGCGCTGACGCCGCACATGCTGCTGTTGCTGCTGGCCGTGCTGATCCCGATCGTGCTGATCGGCTGCACCCTGCTGACCCTGATCTCGGCCAGCGTCAAGTCGGTGAAGGAAGCTCAGAGCTACATGAGCGTGCTGATGCTGCTGCCGATCATCCCCACCGTGGTGCTGATGGTCAGCCCGGTGAAGGAGCAGCTGTGGCAGTTCACGGTGCCCTTCCTGGCGCAGAACCAGATGGTGCTCAAGCTGGTGCGCAGCGAATGGATCACGCCGATGCAGTGGCTGGTCTACTTCGGCGCCAGCCTCGGCCTGGCCCTGGTGCTGTGGCTGATGGCCGCCCGCCTGTACCACCGCGAGAAGCTGGCGATCTCGGGCTGAGGCGCGTGGAAACAGAAACGCCCGGCCAGTGGCCGGGCGTCCGTCCGTGCGGCGACCGCAAGGCCGCCGCAGGGAAGCGGTGGCTCAGCCGCCGGGATTGAACGCGATCGTGCGCCGCGTGGTGACCGGTTCGGACACCGGCTCGAAGCGCCAGCGGCGGACCGCGGCCACGGCTTCGCGGTCGAAGACCCGCGGCGGGTCGGCGCGGACCACGCGCGCGTCGCTGACGCTGCCGTCGGGGCCCACCGTGAACTCCACCTGGACCTCGCCCGCCTGCGCGGCTCGCAGGGCGTCCGGCGGGTAGCGGGGTGCGGGCGTGCTGAGCGGCCGCAGCGTGGGCGACGCGGCCGCCGGGGCCGGTGTCGTGGCCGCCTGCTGGGCCTGCTGGCGCTGCTCGGCGGCGCGCTGCTCGGCGGCACGCGCCGCAGCCGCGACGCGCTCGGCCTCGGCGCGCTCGGCGGCTTCGGTGTCGGCACGCTGCTGCTGCGCCAGCTGCTCGCTGGCCTGGCGCTGCTCGTCGGCCTGGGCGCGCTCGCGATCGACTGCAAGCTGGCGCTGGCGTTCGACTTCCTGCTCGGCGCTCAGCGCCTGCTGGGCGATGCGCCGGTCCACGGTTTCTTCAGCCGTGACAATCGTGGCCTGGAGGCGCTGCAGGGCGGGATGGTTGGCGTCGGCGCGTCCGACCAGGGCCGCCAGCCGGCGTGCCTCCTCGAAGTCTTCGCGGTCGCGCGCCTGCTCGGTGGCGATCACCAGCATCGGCATGAGGTCGGTCAGTGCGCTGGCGACCGCGGCATCGCCGGGGGATTTCTCGCGCAGGGCCAGGTAGTACTCCAGCGCGTTGTCGCCGGCCGGCGCGTAGAGGCGGCTTTCGGCATAGGCGGCGCGTCCGCGCTCGCGAAGCTCATCGGCGCCGAGTTCGGCCAGGGCATCGGCCTGGATGGCGGCCTGTTCGGCGGCATCGGCCGCGCTGGCGCCGGCGGCCCCGCTTGTGGCGGTCGCGCTGCTGGCGGCATCGCTGCCGGCGTCGGCCGCGGGCGCGGCGGTGTCATCCTTGCCGCAGGCCGCGATGGCGAGGATGAGGGCCGCGGCAAGGGCCAGCCGGGACAGGCTCCCTCGCGCGGTGGCTTGGTTGTTCACGGACATCTGTTTGTACTCCCCCTGAGTGTGCGGATGCGCACGTATGCCTAGGACGCGACACGCGGGCCTGTTTGTCAACACCCCGGCCCCTCGAGGCGCCCCTGCGCTACTTGCCGACGCAGAAGCGCGAAAATATATGACCCAGCAGTTCATCGGCCCCGACCTGGCCGGTGATGTCGCCCAGCGCGCGGTGCGCGGTGCGCAGTGATTCCGCGGCCAGGTCCAGCGCTTCGCCGGCCAGCTCCAGCGCGGCCCGGTCCAGGTGCGCGGCGGCGCGGCCCAAGGCCTCGACGTGGCGCGCACGCGCGGTGAACTCGCCTTCCCCGGCGGCAGTATCGGCGATGACGGGCTCCCCGCCCACCATCGGCTCGCCCATCACCAGCCGGCGCAGGCGCAGATGCAGCTCGTCCATGCCCTGGCCGGTGGCTGCGGACACGCGCAGTTCGCCGGTGGGCGGCGGCGGGGCGCCCGCCGGCAGCAGGTCGGCCTTGTTGTGCAGCCACAGGATGCGCGGCACGCCGGCAAGCCCGGTGGCTATCGCGTCACGGCCGGCGTCGGGATCACGGGCATCGACCACGGCGATCGCCAGCCCGGCCTGCGCCAGCTCGTCGCGGGCGCGGCGCATGCCTTCGCGCTCGATCGCATCGCCTCCCTCACGCAGGCCGGCGGTGTCGACCAGGGTCAATTCGGCGCCGTCGACGTGCACGGTTTCGCGCAGCAGGTCGCGGGTGGTGCCGGCGATGTCGGTGACGATCGCCCGCTCGCTGCCCGCGAGCGCGTTGAGCAGCGAGCTCTTGCCGGCGTTGGGCGGGCCCACGATCACCGCGTCCAGGCCGTCGCGCAGGCGGCGGCCGCGCTCGGCAGTGGCCAGCAACGCCGCGAGGCCGGTACGCGCCCGGTCCAGGCGGGCAGCCAGTTCGGCGCCGCCCAGGGTGTCGAGCGGCTCGTCGGCAAAGTCGATCGCGGCCTCGGCATGGACGCGGATCGCCACCAGGGCCTCGGCAAGGGCCTCGACCCGGCGCGAGAACTCGCCGTCCAGCGAACGCCGCGCGGCGCGCGCCGCGGTCAGGTCGCCGGCGGCGACCAGATCGGCCACGGCCTCGGCCTGGGCCAGGTCGAGCCGACCATTGAGGAAGGCTCGCTCGGTGAATTCGCCCGGCCGCGCCATGCGCGCACCCAGCGCGCAGCAGCGTGCGACCACGGCCTGCAGCAGCACCGGATTGCCGTGGCCCTGCAGCTCCGCCACGTCCTCACCGGTGTAGCTGGCGGGGCCGGCGAACAGCAGCACGATGCCGTCATCGATGGTTTCACCCGCGGCGTCGACGAAGCGGGCGTACTGCGCATGCCTGGGCCTGGGCGCGCGGCCGCCGCAGACCGCGCGCGCGATCTCCGCCGCAGCCGGCCCCGACAGGCGCACGATGCCGACGCCGCCGCTGCCGGCGGCGGTGGCAACGGCAACGATGGTGTCGGTCACGGCCTGGCTCATTCCTGCATGCCGGGCGGACGATGCCGCCCTGGGCCGTCAGTCGCCGGCGAGCGCCTTGGCGGGCTTGTCGCCTGCGTCGGGCTTGCCGGAATCAGGCTTGTCCGCGTACTTGCGGATCAGCCACCACTGCTGCAGCAGGCCCAGCGAGCCGTTGGTCACCCAGTACAGCACCAGGCCGGACGGGAAGAAGACCATGAACACGCCAAAGGCCAGCGGCATCAGCTGCATCATCTTCTGCTGCATCGGATCCATGCCGACCATCGGCGTGAGCTTCTGCGTCGACCACATCACGATGATGTTGAGCACCGGCAGGATGAAGTACGGGTCGCGCGCGGTCAGGTCCTGGATCCAGCCGATCCACGGCGCGTGGCGCAGCTCCACCGACTCCAGCAGCACCCAGTACAGGGCCAGCCAGATCGGCATCTGCAGCAGCACCGGCAGGCAGCCGCCGACGGGATTGATCTTCTCCTTCTTGTAGAGCTCCATCATCGCCGTCTGGAACTTCTGCTTGTCCTCGCCGTAGCGCTCCTTGAGCTGGGCGATGCGCGGCTGGAACTTGCGCATCTTCGCCATCGACTGGTACTGGGCCTTGGACAGCGGGTACAGCACGGCCTTCACCACCAGCACCAGGCCGATGATCGACCAGCCCCAGTTCTGCACCAGGCTGTGGATCTTGTTGAGGATCCAGAACAGGCCCTCGCCCAGGAAGGCGAAGAAGGCAAAGCGGCTGTAGTCGACCGCGCGATCGAGGCCGGTGACCTGCTGCGCCTTGATCGGACCGACCAGCTTGGGGCCGACCCACAGGCGCGCGCTGGTAGTGGCCTGGTCGCCCGGTGCCACCGCCAGGCCGGGACCGACCTCGCGGATGAGGTACTGCGGCGCGCCGCCGGCACCGGTGGTGGCCTGCAGCGACACCGTGACCTCGTCGTTGGCGCCGGGGATCCAGGCGCTGAAGAAGTGGTGCTGGAGCATGGCCAGCCAGCCGCCGGACTGGCGCGCGTTGACCGGGCCCTCGTCGGCGAAATCGCTGTAGCGCACGCGCTGGTAGCCCTCGCCCGGGCTGAACCAGGTGGCGCCGTAGAGGCTGAAGGACTCGGGGTTGGTCCAGCCGGTCTTGAGCACCTGCGGCAGGCGGATCAGCTGGCGGTAGACATGGCCCTGCCAGAGCGCATCGCCCTTGTTGTAGACCGTGTCGCGCACTTCGATGGCGTAGCTGCCGCGGGTCAGGATATAGCTGCGACGGATGCTGACGCCGTCGGGGCCGTGCCAGACGAAGGGCACTTCGAGGGTGTCGGCGTCCGCGCCAAGCACGTAGCGGGTGCCTGCCGATTCCGGCACGAAGCCGGCCTCGTGGGTGGGCGCGGCGCTGCCCTGGCTGACCCAGCCGCTCTGCGCGGCATAGAAGGTAGCGGGGCTGTTGTCGAACAGGCGCACGGGCGGGCTGTCCTCGTCGCGCGTCTGCGGGAACCGCAGCAGGTCGGCGCGGGCGACCACGCCGCCGGCCAGGGTGAGGTCGAGGACATCGGTGCGGACGTCGACCTGGCCGGCGCTGGTCGGCGCCGGGGCCGCCGAGACCCCGGGGACCGGCGCCGCCTGCGGCGCCGCGGGCACGGCGCCGGGCACGTTCGAAGCCGCGCCGTCGGTGACCACCGGGACACCGGGGATCGTGGCGCCGGAGTCGACCGCCGCGGTGCTGGTGGCTGTGCCCTCCACGGCGACGGGCGCGCGCTGCTCCTTGCCCCACTCCATCCACAGCAGGGTCGCCACCATCAGCAGGGCGAAGATCAGGAAGGTGCGGGTCTGGTTCATGGGGCAGGAAGGCTCATTCGCCGGCGGGACGCGGCGTGGGGTCGGGAAGGTCCGCGGCAGGCGCGGCAATGGCGGAGGTCGCCGCGGGGATCGGCAGCGGCGCCGCGGGCATTGTGCCGCCCGGCTCGGGCGCGGGCAACGCGCCGGCACGGCGCAGCGCATCGTGGAACGCCTCGCGAAGGACGGTGCGCGTAGCGCCGGCCGCGGCGGGCCGGGCCACGATCACGAAGGCGGCGTCGGGAAGGCGGGCGCGGAGTGCGCGGAATTCTTCGCGCAGGGCGCGTTTGACCCGGTTGCGTCCGACCGCGCGCCGGTCGACCTTGCGCGACACCGCCAGGCCAAGACGCGCCGGCTGGCCGTCATGGAGCAGGTGCAGGGCAAGGATCGGTGTGCCGGTGCGGCGACCATCGCCGAACACACGGTCGAACTCGGCGCGCACGCGCACGCGCGCTTGGCGGGGCAAGCGGCGATTCATGGCGTGGCGGAACGCGACGGGCGGCAGGCGTTCAGGCCGCCCGGCGACATCAGGCGGTGAGGCGCTTGCGGCCCTTGGCGCGGCGGCGGGCAAGGATCTTGCGGCCGTCGGCGGTCGCCATGCGGGCACGGAAGCCGTGGTCGCGCTTGCGCTTGAGGTTGCTGGGCTGGTAAGTGCGCTTGGTGGACATGGCGGATGCTCGGGCGGGACGCGGCGGAAAGAACCGGAGATTCTATGGCGCGCCGCCGCCCCGGGTCAAATCGGGTTTTCAACAGCGCCTCTCGACGCGCGTCCGGCGCGGCGCGCGGGCGGGTACGCGGTGGTAGGCTGGCTGCCCCCTTTCACCTCCCGCCGCTCGTGGCCACGCCACGCCGCGCGGCAGGTCCGCTGTCGGTAGTCGAACCAGAAAATGGATGCTTGGCCCCGCTGTCTCGAACGCCTGGAAGCCGAACTCCCGGCCGAGGACGTGCATACCTGGCTGCGGCCGTTGCAGGCCGCGCGCCGCGACGACGCAACCGTGCTGTACGCGCCCAACGCCTTCGTCCGCGACACCGTGCACGAGCGCTACATGCCGCGGATCCGCGAACTGCTGGGCTTCTTCGGCGACGCCGGCGCGGTCTCGCTTGAAATCGGCTCCCTGCCCCGCGCCGCCGAACCCCAGCGCGCGCCGGCCACGGCCGCGGCCACCGCCGCGAGCGCGGCTGCCGGCGCCGCCGCTTTCCACGGCAACCTGGACAGCCACTACACCTTCGACAACTTCGTCGAGGGCCGCAGCAACCAGCTGGGTCGCGCCGCGGCCTGGCAGGCCGCGCAGAAGCCCGGCGTGCGCGAACACAACCCGCTGCTGCTTTACGGCGGCACCGGGCTGGGCAAGACCCACCTGATGTTCGCCGCGGGCAACGAGATGCGCCGCAACAATCCCGGCGCGCGCGTGCTGTACATGCGCTCCAACGACTTCTACAGCGCGTTCTTCCGCTCGCTGCAGGAACGCACGGCCGACCAGTTCAAGCGCCAGTTCCAGACGCTCGACGCGCTGCTGATCGACGACATCCAGTTCTTCGCCGGCAAGGACCGCACCCAGGAGGAGTTCTTCCACACCTTCAATGCGCTGTTCGAGGGCCGCCAGCAGATCATCATGACCTGCGACCGGTTCCCGCGCGAAGTGGAGGGCCTGGAGCCGCGCCTGAAGTCGCGCCTGGCCTGGGGCCTGCCGGTGGCGATCGATCCGCCCGACTTCGAAACCCGTGCGGCGATCGTGCTGGCCAAGGCGCGCGAGCGCGGCACCCACGTGCCCGAGGACGTGGCCTTCCTGCTGGCGAAGAAGATGCCCTCGAACGTGCGCGACCTCGAGGGCGCTTTGAACACGCTGTCGGCCCAGGCCAACTTCACCGGGCGCGCGATCACCATCGAGTTCGCGATGGAGACCCTGCGCGACCTGCTGCGCGCGCAGCAGGCGGCGATCAGCATCCCCAATATCCAGAAGACCGTGGCAGACTACTATGGTCTCCAGATCAAGGACATGCTGGGCAAGAAGCGGACGCGTTCGCTGGCCCGCCCCCGCCAGATGGCGATGGCGCTGGCCAAGGAACTCACCGAGCACAGCCTGCCCGAGATCGGGGATGCGTTTTCCGGACGGGACCACACCACCGTGCTGCACGCCTGTCGCCAGATCCGCACCCTGTCGCAGACCGATGGCAAGCTTCGCGAGGACTGGGACAAGCTCATCCGCAAGCTCAACGAATAACCGTCCGGCGGGCGCCACGGCCCGGTGGACCGGAAGGGGACAAACTGTGGACAACTTTGGAGCCGGAACAAGGACCGAAACTTGTCCACAGCTTGTCCAGCCTCGAAAGACGACATTGTCAACGGGGTTGTAGCGCAATAAAATCGTTATAAATCAGTTGCTTGGGTTGGTTGTCAACCGTTTTTTCCGACACCACCTCCACCGCTTTTAAAGATTTATCCATTCAAGAGCCAAGGCAAGGGGACATCACCGGCATGCGTTTCAGTCTGCAGCGAGAGGCCTTCCTGAAGCCGTTGGCACAGGTGGTCAACGTGGTTGAGCGCCGGCAGACCCTGCCGGTCCTGGCAAACCTGCTGGCGCTGGTACAGGACGGCCAGCTGTCGCTGACGGGTACCGACCTGGAGGTCGAGATGATTGCGCGCTGCGCGGTCGACGACTCCCAGGACGGCGAGGTCACGATCCCGGCGCGCAAGCTGTTCGACATCGTCCGCGCCCTGCCCGACGGCAGCAAAGTCACCGTTAGCCAGACCGGCGACAAGATCACGGTGCAGGCGGGACGCAGTCGCTTCACCCTGGCCAGCCTGCCGGCGAACGATTTCCCGTCGATCGACGAAGTCGAGGCGACCGAACGCGTCGAGGTGCCGGAAGCCGCGCTCAAGGAGCTGATCGAGCGCACCGCGTTCGCCATGGCCCAGCAGGACGTGCGCTACTACCTCAACGGCCTGCTGTTCGACCTCGGCGACACCCACCTTCGCTGCGTGGCCACAGACGGCCACCGCCTCGCCCTGTGCGAGACCGCGCTTGACGGCAGTGCCCGGGCCAAGCGCCAGATCATCGTGCCGCGCAAGGGCGTGACCGAGCTGCAGCGCCTGCTGGAGGGCGGCGACCGCGTGCTCGAGCTTGAAATGGGCCGCAACCACATCCGCGTGAAGCGTGACGATGTCACGTTCACCAGCAAGCTGATCGACGGCCGTTTCCCGGATTACGAAGCCGTGATTCCGATCGGCGCCGATCGTGAGGTCAGGGTCGACCGCGAGGTGCTGCGAGCAGCCCTGCAGCGCGCCGCCATCCTGTCGAACGAAAAGTACCGCGGCGTCCGCATCGAGGTTTCGCCGGGCCAGCTCAAGATCAATGCCCACAACCCCGAACAGGAAGAAGCGCAGGAAGAAATCGAGGCAGACACCTCGGTCGACGGCCTGGCGGTCGGCTTTAACGTGAACTACCTGCTCGATGCGCTGAGTGCCCTGCGCGACGACACCGTGATCCTGGCGCTGCGCGATGCCAACTCGTCCGCCCTGGTGCGCGAAGCCGCCAACGCGCGTTCACGCCACGTCGTGATGCCGCTGAGGCTGTGAACATCAAGTTCCACGTGGAACACGAACGCCCGGCATCGCCCGGGCGTTCTGCTTTTCAGGGCTGCCCGCGGTGCACCTGACCCGCCTCGACCTGCGCAACCTGCGCAACCTGGCCGATGTCAGCCTGCGACCCGGCCCCAGCCTGAACCTGCTCCTCGGGCCCAATGGCGCCGGCAAGACCAGCGTGCTCGAAGGGCTGCACCTGCTTGCCTACGGCCGCAGCTTTCGCGGCCGCGTCCGGGACGGGCTGATCCGCACCGGACAGGACGCGGTCGAAGCGTTTGCGGAGTGGCGCAGCGAAGGGGACGAGGGCCAGCACCGTGCCGGGCTGCGCCATTCCGGCAGTGGCTGGGAAGCTCGCCTCGACGGCGAACCCGTCGACCATCTGGGTCAACTCTGCGCCGCGCTCATGGTGGTGACCTTCGAACCCGGGAGCCACGCGCTGGTGTCCGGCGGCGGCGAGCCGCGACGACGCTTCGTTGACCGCGGCCTGTTCCACGTGGAACAGGGCTTCCTGCCGGTGTGGCGCCGCTACTCCCGCGCGTTGAAGCAGCGCAATGCGCTCCTCAAGTCCCGGGCGGGAACTGCACAGATTTCCGCCTGGGACCAGGAGCTGTCCGCTTCCGGCGAAGAGCTGACCCGCCGCCGCGTGCTCTACCTGGAAAGGCTGCAGGAGCGGCTGGCCCCGGTAGCTACCGCGCTGGCGCCGAGCCTGGGCCTGATGTCGCTCGAGTTCGAGCCGGGTTGGCGTCGTGCCAACCTGTCACTGGCTGACGCTCTGGCCGTAGCGCGCGAAAGGGACCAGATGCTGGGCCACACCAGCGTGGGCCCCCACAGGGCCGACTGGAAGCTTCGACTTGCCGACAAGGACGAGGGAGAGGCCCTGTCCCGGGGGCAGGCGAAGCTGGCCGCCCTGTCCTGCCTGTTCGCCCAGGCGGCCGACTGCGCCGTCGAGCGCGCCGACTGGCCGCTGATAGCGCTGGATGACCTCGCGTCCGAACTGGACGCAGAGCACCGTGCACGGGTAATGGCTTTCCTGGACGGGACACCGGCGCAGGTGTTCGTGACTGGAACGGATCGGTTGGAAGCGAGTGGGGAGGTGGTGGTGTTCCACGTGGAACAGGGGTGCGTTGAAGCGGCGGCTTGAAAGGTCGCTGTGTTTCACGTGAAACATTACTTCTGGCGTGAGCGGGGCAGGCCGTTGTGGTTGGACCAGGTCCCAGTTTGCGTTGGGCTTCCGGGTGATTGCTCCGGGAGGGTGCGCGCTGCCCGCCGTGGAGGCAGGGGGGATGCCCAGAGCCGGCCATGGATGGCCGGCGGCCGGAACTGGGAGCAGGATGCGCATATTCCGGCTGGGCATCCCCCCTGCCTCCGCGGCGGGCCCGGACCTTTTGGGCGGTGGTGGACGGGGGCAGCGTCGACGCAGATGTCGCAACCGGGCGGATCGTCACCGGATCAAGCGGCACAGCCACGCCACGCCACACCACGGCCACGCTCGCGAGCGCGCCCGCTCTTGATCTTCGACCCGAAGCAGGAAAACTCCACGGCCCGTCCCGCACACAGGGGGTGTGCGGAGAGCCGGCCATGGATGGCCGGCGCCCGGCCGCTGGGAGCAGGACGCGGAGACGGCCGGCGCAGCACACCCCCTGTGTGCGGGACGGGCAGCGCGGACTACAACGGAGAAATGCGCGGGACGGGCAGCGCGGACTACAACGGAAAAATGCACGGACGAGCGGCGCGGACTACACCGGAGAAATGCGCGGGACGAGCAGCGCGGACTACACCGGAGAAATGCGCGGGACGAGCGGCGCGGACTACACCGGAGGAATGCACGGGACATGCAGCGCGGACTGCACCGGACAAATGCACAGGACGGGCGGCGCGGACCCCAGCGGAGACGCTCCCGGCCCAGCTGTCACGTCAGCATCCGCAGCCTCGAACAGAGCCAGCCACGCTGCCGCGCCAGCCATGCGCCTCCCCCCGGTAGGGAGATGAACCGACAAAGGGATCCGGGACGGTGGTCATTGGAGGGTTCCCGTGGTCGGGATCGTGGCTTCCGCGGCTCCCGCACAGGAGCCCTTGCCATGCGCCGCAAACTGGTATAATGGCGGTCTCAGGCCCCTATAAGTAATGTGTCTTGCGCCGGCGTTGCCGCGCTGGCCGTTGCCGGGCGATCCCAACGGCCAGAAGCACTTAGATGACTGACGACACCGGCAGCACCCCCGAAACCGCCAACTCCGGCTACGACTCCAGCAAGATCACCGTTTTGCGCGGCCTCGAGGCCGTCCGCAAGCGCCCGGGCATGTACATCGGCGACGTGCACGACGGCACCGGCCTGCACCACATGGTGTTCGAAGTGGTCGACAACTCGGTCGACGAAGCGCTCGCCGGCCATGCCGACGACATCAACGTGGTCATCCACGAGGACGGCTCGGTTTCGGTGTCCGACAACGGACGCGGCATCCCGGTCGACATCCACAAGGAAGAACACGTGTCCGCGGCCGAGGTCATCCTGACCGTGCTCCACGCCGGCGGCAAGTTCGACGACAACAGCTACAAGGTGTCCGGTGGCCTGCACGGCGTCGGCGTTTCAGTGGTCAACGCGCTCAGCGAGCACCTGTGGCTCGATATCTGGCGCGATGGCGAGCACCATCGCCAGGAATACGCCCTGGGCGAGCCCCTGTACCCGCTCAAGGTCATGGAGCCGTCAGGCGGACGCCGCGGCACCACGCTGCGCTTCAAGCCCGCCACCGCGATCTTCAGCGACATCGAATTCCACTACGAGATCCTGGCGCGGCGCCTGCGCGAGCTCTCGTTCCTGAACTCGGGCGTCAGGATCACCCTCAGCGACGAGCGCGGCGAGCCGCGCCGCGACGTGTTCGAGTACGAGGGCGGCATCGCATCCTTCGTCGAGCACCTGGCCCAGCTCAAGACCCCGCTGCACCCCAAGGTGATCTCGGTCATCGGCGAAGAGAACGGCATCACCGTCGAGGCGGCGCTGCAATGGACGGACTCCTACCAGGAGACCATGTTCTGCTTCACCAACAACATCCCGCAGAAGGATGGCGGTACCCACCTGATCGGCTTCCGCGCGGCGCTCACGCGCACGCTGACCAATTACATCGAGCAGAGCGGGGTCGCCCGGCAGGCCAAGGTGCAGCTGTCCGGCGATGACATGCGCGAAGGCATGATCGCGGTGCTGTCGGTGAAGGTGCCCGATCCCAGCTTTTCCTCGCAGACCAAGGAAAAGCTGGTCAGCTCGGAAGTGCGCCCGGTGGTCGAGCACACCTTCGGCGCCAAGCTCGACGCCTTCCTGCAGGAAAACCCGAACGAGGCCAAGGCCATCGCCGGCAAGATCGTCGATGCCGCCCGCGCCCGCGAGGCTGCGCGCAAGGCGCGCGACCTGACCCGGCGCAAGGGCGCGCTGGACATCGCCGGCCTGCCGGGCAAGCTCGCCGACTGCCAGGAGAAGGATCCGGCGCTCAGCGAACTGTTCATCGTCGAGGGTGACTCGGCCGGCGGCTCCGCCAAGCAGGGCCGCAACCGCAAGAACCAGGCGGTGCTGCCGCTCAGGGGCAAGATCCTCAACGTCGAGCGCGCGCGCTTCGACCGCATGCTGGCCTCGGACCAGGTCGGCACCCTGATCACCGCCCTCGGAACCGGGATCGGCAAGGACGAATACAACCCCGACAAGCTGCGCTACCACCGCATCATCATCATGACCGACGCCGACGTCGACGGCGCCCACATCCGCACCCTGCTGCTGACCTTCTTCTACCGGCAGATGCCGGAGCTGATCGAGCGCGGCCACATCTATATCGGCCTGCCGCCGCTGTACAAGATCAAGCAGGGCAAGACCGAGATCTACCTGAAGGACGACGCCTCGCTTGATGCCTACCTCGCCGGCAACGCCGTCGAGAACGCCCTCCTGGTGCCCGCCGAGGGCGAGCCGGGGATCAGCGGCGCGGCGCTCGAGAAGCTGCTTCTGATCTACGCCGCGGCGCGCGAAACCATCACCCGCAACGCCTACCGCTACGATCCCGTCGTGCTCGGGGCGCTGATCGACTTCACGCCGCTGGACGCCGACATCCTGGCCGGCAACGTCGACGAACGCCACGAACTGGACCTGCTGGAGAACCGGCTCAACGAATCGGGCCTCGGCAAGCCGCGCTACCTGCTCGAATTCCAGCCGGCCACCGACACCGCCGGCCCGGCACTGGTGGTCAAGCGCCGCCACATGGGCGTGGACGCGGTGCAGGTGCTGCCGTTCTCCGCCTTCGAGGGCGGAGAGCTGCGGGCGCTGCGCGATGCCGCGGCGCTGCTGCACGGCCTGGTGCGCGAGGGTGCCAGGATCACCCGCGGCAACCGCGTGCAGCCGGTCGCGAACTTCGCCCAGGCGCAGGCCTGGCTGCTCGAAGAGGCCAAGAGGGGCCGCCAGATCCAGCGCTTCAAGGGCCTGGGCGAGATGAACCCCGAGCAGCTCTGGGACACCACGGTCAATCCCGAGACCCGGCGCCTGCTGCAGGTGACGATCGAAGACGCCGTCGGCGCCGACCAGATCTTCAGCACGCTGATGGGCGACGTGGTCGAGCCGCGTCGCGCCTTCATCGAAGACAACGCGCTGCGGGTGTCCAACCTCGACGTATGATCCGGCCGGTTGACGCCGTCTTCAGGTGGCGACGCCTACAACCCGTACAGCCCAACCAGGATGTCGCCATGAAGACACTGCCGCTTGCATTCGCCGTCGCCGCCACCGTCGCCATGGCCGCCTGCGCCACCACCACGTCGCCCACCGGACGCACCCAGTACGTGGGCGCGGTGTCGCAGGAGCAGCTCAACCAGCTCGGCGCCCAGGCCTTCACCGAGCAGAAGGCGCAGATGAAGCAGACCGCCAATGCCACGCAGAAGCGCTACGTGGACTGCGTGGTCCGGGCGGTGGTCGCCCAGCTCCCGGCGTCGCAGCGCCAGATCGCCTGGGAATCGGCGGTTTTCGTCGATGACAACCCCAACGCCTTCGCGCTGCCCGGCGGCAAGGTCGGCGTGTACACCGGCATCTTCAGCGTCGCGAAGAACCAGGACCAGCTGGCGGCGGTGATCGCGCACGAGGTCGGACACGTGATCGCCAACCACCACGACGAACGCATCACCCGCCAGATGGGCGCCCAAGGCGCGCTGGGCGTGGTCGGCGCGCTGGTGGGCTCGCGCTACGGCGAGGGTGCCACCCAGACCACCAACCAGCTTGGCGGCGCCGCGCTGCAGACGGCGTTCCTGCTTCCCGGTTCGCGCGTGCAGGAAAGCGAGGCGGATGTCGTTGGCCAGCAGCTGATGGCCGAGGCGGGGTTCGACCCGCGCCAGGCGGTCAATCTCTGGCAGAACATGATCGCCGCCAGCGGCGGCAACCGGCCCGCGCAGTGGCTGTCCACGCATCCGGACCCGAGCGCCCGCATCGGTGAGCTGCAGTCGCGAGCCACCAGCCTGGTACCGGCATGGGAGCAGGCCCGCGCCGCCGGTCGACGTCCAGCCTGCGGCTGAACCAGTCCGCCATCGTCCATTGGTGCGCTCGCGCCGAAGCTATCTCTTCTGGTAGTTTTGGCTCCCCCCCGGCACGAACGGCGCCGATCGTCTCGTGCCCTGCACACCCGAGGCCTGCCATGTCCGCAATGTCGACCCACCGTTCCCTGCTGGTTTCCGCGATCGTCGCTGTGCTCGCCCTTGGCGTAGCCACCGATGCAGTTGCGCAGACCCCCAGCGAGCGCGCCGCCGAGCGCCGCGCCGCCCGCCAGGCTGGCGCCGACGCCGGCAACCAGGACGCGCAGACGCAACAGGCCGCCGCGGAAGAGTATCCGGCCGCCACCCGCAAGCAGCCGGGTCTGAGCGCGAGCGCGCGCACCGGGCCGCAGCTCAACAAGGTCTCCGAGGCGCAGCAGGCCGGTGACCTTGCCGCCGCCGAAGCCGCCGCCGCCGGGATCCTCGACAATGACAAGGCCAACGCCTACGAGCGCGCGATCACCCTGCGCCTGCTGGCCGACCTGCTGATCGGTGAAGACAACGAGCGTGCCAAGAGCTACCTGCGTGAAGCCATCGAGCTTGACGGCCTTGGCAACAACGAACACTTCAACACCATGCTGACGCTTGCCCAGATCCAGATCCAGGAAGACGACTACGCCGGCTCGCTGGCCACGCTCGACCGCCTGATTGCCGAGACCGGCACCGACAAGGCCGATGTGCTGGTCCTGCGGGGCAACGCGCTGTACCGCCTGGAGCGCTACGACGACGCCATCGCCGCACTCGAGCCGCTGGTCAAGGGCAATCCGGAGGCCCGCAGCGACTGGACACAGCTGCTGATGGCGTCCTATGCCGAAAGCGGCCGGGCCAGCGACGCCATGGCGCTTGCCGAGCAGGTCGCGTCGCAGACCCCGGGCGACAAGCGCGCCCAGCTCAACCTCGCCAGCGTCTACCTGCAGGGCGACGACCATCCCAAGGCGATCGCCGTCTACGAGGGCCTGCGTTCGGCCGGCCAGCTCACCGAGGAGGCGGAGTACCGCAATCTTTCGGCGCTGTACCTCAACAGTGAAGGTGGCGAGCCCAAGGCCATCAGCGTGATCAACGAAGGCCTGGAGAAGGGCGTCCTCAAGCCCGACTACAGGACCTACGCGCAACTCGCGCAGGCGTACTACTTCAGCGACCAGCAGGGCGAGGCGATCAAGGCCTACCAGAAGGCCGCGCCGCTGGACGATACCGGCGCGACCTACCTCAACCTTGCCAAGGTGCTGGCCGCCGAAGGGCGCAGCGCCGAATCCAAGGATGCCGCGCAGAAGGCCATCGACAAGGGCCTGGATGACCCTGCAGAAGCACGCAAGCTGCTGGCGCGCTGACACAGTGCTCCGTGAAAAGAAGGTCGACGCTGCGGTAGAACCGCGCGGCATGATTGGTATAAGCTTGGAAATTCCCGCGCAGAAGCCGAGTGCGGATCCAGACATCATTTTTCGGGGCGCTCCCGGCCCGGCCAGAATCGAGTTTTCCGCATGACGCAGCACGCAACGACCCCCGACCGGAACAACGACCAGGACGAGGGCCTGAACTGGGCGCGTATCGCCGGCTTCACCATGGTGGTGGCGTTCCACGCCGCCGCGGTCCTGCTCCTGCTGGCGCCGGTGAATCCGCCGGGCGCTCCGCCGGAAGAAGAAGCGGTTACCCGCGTGGTGCTCATCGAGCCGCCGCCGCCGCCGCCCCCGCCGCCGCCGCCGCCGCCCAAGCCGCCGGAGCCGCAGCCGATCCGCGAGCTGGTGCCGCCGCAGCCGACCCCGCTGCCGCCGCCGCCCCAGGAGCCGCCGGTCGTGTTCGACGAGCCCTCGCCGATGGATACCCCGGCACCGCCGCCCGCGCCGCCCGCGCCGCCCGCACCGGTGGCGAACATCGGCGCCAGCGTCGATCCGTCATCGCGCAGCATGAACCCGCCGAAGTATCCGCCGGCCGCGCAGCGTGCAGGCATCACCGGCGAGGTCATCCTGATCGTTGAAGTCGACGCCAGCGGCAACGTCATCGACGTGTCGGTGGAGAAATCCAGCCGCAACCGCGATCTCGACCGATCGGCCGTCGCCGCCGCCCGTGGCTGGCGCTTCAACCCCGAGATGCGCAACGGCGTCCCGGTCGCAGGCCGCGTCCGCGTCCCGGTGGCCTTCGTCCTCTGACACGGGGGTGCGCCGCGGCGCGCCACCGCATCACATGCACTACCCGCTGTACCCGCTCCACCCTTTTCCAACACCACAACATCTAGAAGGTAAGCGTCATGCTGCAGGAAACCACTAACGTCCCCGCCGCCGGAGGCAGCAACGCTGCAGCGCTCCAGCAGATGGGTTTCGCGGACATGGTCCAACACATGGATGCGGTCGGCTGGGTGGTGCTCATCACCCTGCTGGTCATGTCGGCCATGTCGATCTACTGGATCATCTTCAATTTCATCAAGCACATGCGCCTGCGCGGCAGCGCCGACCGCGTGATCACCACGTTCTGGGAAACCCAGAACGCGCAGGACGCGATCCGCGCCATGGAAGAAGAGTCCAGGAGCGAGCCCTTCTCGAAGGTTGCCCTTGACGCCGCCCAGGCCGCCGCGCACCACCAGCGCCACGAAGGTTCGCGCCTGGTCGAGTCGCTCAACCGCTCCGAGTTCGTCGACCGCGCGCTGCGCCAGGGCGTGACCCGCGAGTCGCTGAAGCTCGAAGCCGGCCTGACCGTGCTCGCCACCGTCGGTTCGACCGCGCCGTTCGTCGGCCTGCTCGGCACCGTGTGGGGCATCTACCGTGCGCTGATCCGCATCGGTGCCAGCGGCCAGGCCGATATCGGCGCGGTTGCCGGTCCGGTTGGCGAGGCGCTGATCATGACCGCGCTCGGCCTCGGCGTCGCGATCCCGGCGGTGCTTGGCTACAACTTCTTCGTGCGCCTGAACCGCGGCCTGAACTACAAGCTCGACACCTTCGCCCACGACCTGCACGACTTCTTCGCCACCGGTTCGCGCGTCGGCGAGCAGAAGCGCTGACGGCGCAGTACGGCCAGTAAGGGAGAACCGACATGGCTTACAGTTCAAGCGGTAATGGTGGCCATGACAAGGTCAACGCCACGATCAACATCGTGCCGCTGGTCGACGTGATGCTGGTGCTGCTGATCATCTTCATGGTCACGGCACCGCTGATGGCCCACAAGGTCGCGGTCGAGCTCCCGCAGGCCAACCTGGACGAGCGCGATGACAAGGCACCGGCCGCCCCGCCGATCACCATCGCGGTGACCGACGCCGGCGAGGTCTATCTGAACGACCAGCCGGTCACGTTGCAGCTGCTGGAAAGTTCGCTGGCGGTCGAGGCGCAGAAAACGCCGCAGCCGTCGGTGAACGTCCGGGCCGACAAGACCACGAAGTACGGGATGGTGAAGGAAGTCGTCGATCTTGCGCAGGCCGCCGGCATGCGCAAGGTGGGCTTCGTCGCCACTCGCGAGAACAACTGACCCGGAGTTTGCAACATGGCTTTTTCCTCCAATTCCGGTGACGGCCCGATGGCCGACATCAACATCATTCCGCTCTGCGACGTGATGCTGGTGCTGCTCATCATCTTCATGGTCACGGCCCCGCAGCTGTCGTATCCGATCGATATCGACCTGCCGCAGCGTTCGCTGAATCGTCCGGACAATCCGGTCGAGCCGCCGGAGCCGATCAAGCTCCGGATCGACGGCTCGGGCCAGGTGTTCTGGAACGACAGCCCGGCACCGATCACGGCGCTGCGCAGCATGATGGAGACCGAGGTCCAGCGTGACCCGGCCAACCAGCCGACGCTGCAGATCGATGTCAACGAGGATGCCGATTATGGTGTCCTGGCCAAGGTCCTGGCCGAGGCGAAGAACGCGCAGATGATGAAGATCGGCTTCGTCAAGAACTGATCCCGCACCACCGTCGGCGGCGTCGCCTGCAGCGCGCCGCGGATCGGACAACACGTTTGCTTTCTTGCGCCGCCCCACAAGGGCGGCGTTTTTTTTGGTTCTTCTCCCGATTGCGTGGAGCTTGCGGGTGATTGTTTCGGGAGGGTGCGGGTGATTGCTCCGGGAGGTTGCGCGCTGCCCGCCGTGGAGGCAGGGGGGATGCCCAGCCGGAATATGCGCATCCTGCTCCCAGTTCCGGCCGCCGGCCATCCATGGCCGGCTCTGGGCATCCCCCCTGCCTCC